>CAMCZE010000183.1 GCA_945885655.1 Bacteriovorax stolpii
TTGCTGTTTTACCCTCTGGACTCAAACATCAAAAAGTGACTTTTCAGCAAAAAGCCGTTGAGATTTTTCCAAATATTTCTTTTATCGATGTGGAAGAGTTAGTGGGGAAATTGTCGAGTCTTTTTAATAAATCTCGTGGGGCCATCGAAGTCATCTCTTGGTTAAGCCTTGCAGTGGGCTTTGTGATTCTTTATGGTCTATCTCATGATCAGGTTTATCGACGATATTATGACTTGGCCCTTTTAAAGAGTTTAGGTTTTTCATCAACAAGCCTGAGATTGAATCTTTTATATGAGTTTGGCCTTGTTTTTTTTCTCGCTATGAGTCTAGGGTTCTTTTTGGGTTGGGCCATGGCGCAGGCTATCGGAATAGAGGTCTTTAAACTAAGTTTTAGTGTCGATTGGGCCCGAGTTTTTATTCCTGGCCTTATTCTTATGATCGTTTGTTTAGTGACGATCCTTGGCTCATCTTGGCAAGCGGTACGGGCCAAACCTCGAGAGCTTCTTTCAGAATAAAAAGATTAGCTTTTTTCTTTTCTTCTCTTAAGACTCTCATTAAAATTCTACTCTATGATGGAATTTAATGAAGTTTCCCTTTTGGCGTTTTTTTCGCAATACGCATACCAACCAGCTATGGTGTATGGTTTTATTATTATATTCATGTTTGCAAGTTCTTTTGGCCTTCCCATTCCTGAAGAAATCACTCTTATTAGTGCTGGCCTTGTGGCCTTTATGGCCAAAAATCCCAATCTTTATCCACCACCATATCCAGGGGCAGAGGGTGTAAACACTATTACTTTGTGTGTGGTGAGTTTTTTGGCAGTTTTTTGTAGTGATACCTTAGTGTACTTTATAGGAAAATATTTTGGTTCTCGAATCATCAAAATGAAGTTTTTCCAAAAACAAGTGGCCGGTAATGGTTTCACTCGGATTAATAATTGGTTCCAAAAATATGGTGGATGGGCCTGTGGGATTTTTCGTTTCACCCCAGGGCTTAGGTTTCCAGGCCATTTAAGTTGTGGATTCTTGGGTATTCCTCTATGGAAGTTTGTTTTAATTGATGGGTTAGCGGCCTTGTTATCTGTTCCGACTCAGGTCTATTTTGTATCAACTTACGGTAAAGAAATTTTAGAAAATCTCAATAGATTCAAGTTTTATCTCATCAGTATTCTGGCCGTACTTTTTGTAATCTGGCTTATACGGCGAGTGTATTTAAAAAATATAAAAAAAGCTGCTTAACTAAAAATGTCGGAAATTTCTTCTAGCTTCAAGGCCAGATGTTTTCTAAACTGGCCAACATCATCATAGTTAAATGTTACGCTTTTTTTCAAGGCTTGAGTGCCACTTTTAAAATCAGGAAATCCCCAGTTAATCTCAGACTGAAAAACTAGAAGGCCTCTATTGGCCTTGAGTTCTTTGATCTCCACTGTGATACTATAACGCACCATGGGTATTTGAGCTTTAGGAACAGATTTTGCCAGCTCCATAATGCCTTTTTTTGCATCCTGATTTTTAATCTTGAGTGCATCGACCATGTTACTTTCTAAACTTTGCGCACCCCAGAGATGAGGGCCAAGTTTTTGTGTCCTTAAATTTTTAGTCTCAGTATTTTCAAGATAGCGATAATAAAAATTATCCATGGTTTCAAAAAGGTACTGATACATCTTGCCCTCTTCACCAAAACTTGAACGAACCTTTTCTTGCCATTCTTGAATCTGCTTAGTGGTATCACTCATGCTAGGATCTCTTTAGAGAGGATTATTTGCCTTGTGCTGATTTGAGCATTGTAGATGAATGTTTGTCCTTCGTGCAAGGTGCATGGTGCTCTGAAAATATAAGGGAGTGGGTTATGAGTTCTTTTCATTTTATCCAGTTCTGAATCATACCTAAAAATAATAAATCTCACGATACGTCAGATTTATCTCAAGGAGTCTTTATGAAATGGTTTATTGTTTTTTTATTATCAACAACTTTTGCCTGGGCCGATCTTTATTCCGTTAAAGAAATGGGCATTGATGGCCAAGAATTTAAGATGGAAAGTTTAAAAGGAAAAGTGGTGATGATCGTTAACATTGCTTCGCAATGTGGATATACGTTTCAACTTAAAAATCTGGAGAACTTGTATCAAAAGTACCAATCAAAAAACTTCGTTGTTTTAGGAGTCCCGACCAATGATTTTGGAGGACAAACTCCCGAAGATGATGTGGGTATGAAAGAGTTTTGTCAGAAAAAGTACAATGTAACTTTTCCTCTTCTCAAAAAACAAACGATTCAAGGTAAAGAAAAAAGAGAGTTGTATCGATTTTTGACTGAACAAGGATCAAAAAAATTTCAAGGGGAAGTGGACTGGAACTTTGAAAAGTTTATTGTGGATAAATCGGGAGTGGTGGTTGAACGTTATAAATCATCAGCAGGACCACTTGATTCAAAAGTAACAAAAAAAATTGAGTCACTTCTATGATAAAAACGTTGGTCATTGGTGCTGGCGGGGGAGGACTATCGTCGGCACTTCTGTCCGGCCTAAGGGGTGAAGAGGTCACTATTCTTGAGGCCCATTCTTATTTAGGGGGATGTGCTTCATATTATAAACGAGGCCCTTTTGTTTTTGATGTGGGTGCAACAACTGTTAGTGGTATCGGGCCTTTGAGTCCTTTAGGTGAACTTTTTGATTTGATAGGGGAAAAACCAAATCTTGTTCCTGTTGATCCAGGTATCATTTTTCATCTCTCTGATGGTAAAAAAGTGAGTTACCATTGTGATTTTGAACTTTGGATGAGTGAACTTGAAAAACATTTTCCTCAGCAGAATCATCGGGCCTTTTGGACACTTGTGCATGAGGTGGCCTTATCTGGATGGTCGTTTCTTAAAGATGTACCTCAACTAAGTAAGGCCTGTTTTTATCCCAAATATTATAAACTTTTGCCTCATCTTCTTTTATCAACAGAGATGATGCTTAAAAAGTTTCAACTCAGTGATCCTTCATATCTTGAACTGATTAATGGAATCCTTATTATTTCTGCCCAGGCATATGCCCATGATGTACCTTTTTTAGTGGGGGCCATGGCCTTAACATACCCTAAAGAGACCTATGCTCCGGAGGGCGGTATGATGGGGCTTATGAACTTTTTTGAGCAGCAGTGTCTAAGGTTGGGTGTGAAGATTCTTAAAAATCATAAGGTTTTGAGTATACAACCAGGCCTTCATGTTCAGACAGAAAAGGGACAAATCTTTAAAGCAGATAGAGTCATTTCTAATCTTACTGTTTGGGATATGCCTTTTCTCAAAGAGGCCCACAAAAAAGAAGGTCACTGGGGAGCGTTTACCCTTTCTTTTGCTGTTCCTTCTCAGATCAAAGAACTCTATCAACAAGTTCATCTTAAAAATAAAATCGTTGAGAATTATTTTATTTCTTTTTCGCTTCCCAATGATCTCGCGCGCGCTCCTGAAGGATGGCAAGTGGTGACCATTTCGACACATGTAGAGGCCACTTCGTGGTTTGAGATCAATAATTATCAAGAGAAGAAAGAGCAGTATTCTGAAATTATTATGCATGATTTTTTAAGCCGGTTTAACATCTCTGAAGTAAAGTTTTTAAGTGCAGGGACACCAAAAACTTTTGAGAGATATACTGGAAGAAAAAATGGTTTTGTTGGAGGAATACCTTTTCTCTATGGAAAGAGCCCTTTTAGTCTTTTGAGTTTTAAAACTGAGATGAAAGAATTTTACCGAGTTGGTGACACCACTTTTCCGGGACAGGGTCTGGTGGGCGTTGTGGCAGGATCACTCAATCTTCACCGTTATCTTAAGTGATAATTCTCACATCAAGTGAATTGCCAACCTTAAGGTTCATATCTCGCTGAGGAAAGGCCATCTCAATTTTATGTTCTTTAAATTTAGCATCGATTTTGAAACGGATTGTACTTCGAATCTCACCAAGAGTTGAGATTTTATCCATGTCACACCAGAAAATGAGTTGGAAATTTAAATTACTATCTCCAAAATTTTCAAACAACACCTTTGGCATGGGAGGCTGCTCAACACCTTCAGTGTTTAACAGAATGTCCATGCAGATGTTCTCAACTTTTTTTACATCAGAACCATAGGCCACACCGAACTCAAGAAAAGTACGAACAATCGATGTCTGGTAACTCCAATTCAGGACACTCTTCTCAAGAAAAAAACTATTAGGAACAATAAAAACTTTATTATCTGCGTTTTTAATTTTAGTACTTCTTGTGCCAATGACGATGACTGTGCCAGAAATATTATCTAATTCAACAATATCACCAATTCTAATGGGTTTTTCCACCAGAAGGATGACACCAGAAATAAAATTATTAACAATGTTTTGTGATCCAAATCCCACACCAATAGCAAGTGCTCCACCTACAACAGTAAAGACTGTTAAGGGAATGCCTGCAATTGTTAGGGATAAACTGACAAAAATGGCCAAAGAAGCGTAAAAAGCAAACGTTTGATAGGTCGTCTGTGAACCTTTGTCTTGAACAAACGGAATGATAAGTCGTTTACTAATCAGACGAGTGGCCAGGCGAGAAAGACGAGTGGCAAAGAGTAAGAGAGTAAGGGCCACAATCACATTACCAAAACTGAGTTTAAAACCTGAAATGGTTAAAAGTTTATAATGCCAAAGCATATAAAATGGCTTCATGATTTCGCTAATTTCTAACAACATAGTCTCTCCAAAAAATGAATAAATAATTTGTCACGGAAGCCAAGCCTTAGTCCATAGGACTTTAAAACTAACTCCCTGTCTTTTTTACTAAGAGACTATGAAGAAGAATGATGCGCTGCTATATTGCCGGCACAATGAGAAGTATCATGATCATCCCCATTCTTGTTATGCTTTTGGGCCCCCTCTCTTCAGGAGCTGAGTCGGGTCTAAGTCTTCGAAATGATCGAGAAGGTATGAGTTATTACAACTCTATACCCGTTCTTAAGGCCATCACAAAAGTCTCAAATGAGCTTGGTCCTGAGCGTATATTATCTGTGTACCAAGGGGCCCTGGGGCACTTAAGTGCTAAACGAGTGTGTGCTTATGATCTTAATGATGAGTTAAAAAGCGAACTTCAAGTTAAAGATGTTTCACCTATCGTTCATTTCCTTCGTCATAAAAATAAAATCGATGATATGGCATTAAAGATCTTACTTCATGCCAATAAAGTTCAAACAGGCAAAGTGCATTTTCCAGGAGCTATGGAGTGGGCCTTCCTTCCAAAAAATCCTGAGGTCGTTAAAAACCTGTTGATTCTCATTGCTTCATTTGAAAAACGTTTTCTTAAAACAAGCTGTTTTGATGAGGCCTATTTAGCTTTGTATGGGGAGATGAATAAACTGCTTAAGAATATCAGAGATGGTCAGATAAATGCTCTTTTTATCGAGGCCTATAATAAAAAACTTATCTCTGATGAGGTTTATCTAAGTCTTGAGAGTGCTCGTAAAAATAAACTTCATCAGATAAAACTGACCTTAGCAGGATATGTAACAAAGATTAATACTCTTAGAACTCAGTACCCATTACGTGATCCTTCTGAGAAAAGTACTTTCATAAACCAAGAAATTCCAAAACAAAAAATATCCCGTCGGCAGAAACTTTTAGAAAACTACAAAGATATTCAGATCATTATGATGGGGAATGTCGTGAAGAGGCTTCGAGTCCGGATAGAATCACCCAAAGTAGAAGTTTTAGTTTATGATCACGAAGCTTTGGTAGAGACTATGGCGCTTGAACCTATGGAGCGATTTCGTTTTGCTATTAAAATCTTAAGAAAAGAGATGTCTCTACTTTCTTTGAATACATATTTTAATGGTCAGGCCCCTGATTATCTCGATATCCTTACGGCCGCATATGAAATCGGAGTTATTCCTGGTGAAGAGTTGGATGCAGTGGCCTCTCTGCAAGAGATTTGGATTCCGAAAACAACATTTTGGGAAAAAGGTGGTATGTGGGTAAAAGCATTTGCCTCTGTTGCATCCCTTGGTATTCCACCTCCATATGGTTTTATTCCTACTTTATTAATTGTGATCATTGAGGCCACAGTCTTTAAAAAAGAACTGCCGGCCGATGATACTTCGAGATTATTTTAAAATGAAAACACTCCTTTTTTTAATCATTCTCGTTCCGCAAATGGCCTTTTCTCAGATGACCGAGAGATCATTTATGGCCTCCTCGCGTACGGAAAATAACCGTGCAGTGATTGAAGAGGTGACCCTAACTGATCTGCGGTCAAATGAGAGTTTTGAAGGAGAGTATTTTAAAGTTGTTGAGGGTAAAAGTGATGAGCCCATAAGTTTTGACGCTGACAAGTCCTTAGTTCTAAAGGCCGCGACGGTATATTATCATCTCACTAAGGCGCGATCATATTTTGTGAATGTCTTGAAGTCAGAGCATGTCTTAGGCATGCCTAAAATGGT
>CAMCZE010000184.1 GCA_945885655.1 Bacteriovorax stolpii
AAATGGCAGGCTTTTTAGTTCTTGAGTCCCCTTCTGAGAATCTTTGAGAACCATAAGGGCCTCTACCTTGGCAGTTTCGATGTGGTTTAGAGCAGACTCTTTCAATTTATAATCGATAGCGATACTTGCCAAAGTCATGTGACCGATCATCTTCTGAATACCTTCAGAGGCCAATTTTTCTTCAATCGCTATCACATTAAATCTTTCATTTAATGGGAGAACTTGAGAAGTCGGGCGATAAAACGCCTTCAATGGAAAATTATAAAAGAAAGCAAGGATTATAAAAAACTTCATCATACCTTGCCTTTTAATTTTTTTCGTTCTATCTCAAGGTTTGTTTTTTGAAGATTATTAATTTCAATTTCCATCAACCTTTTTAAAATAATTTGATTACTAATTTGTCCAGCTTGTTCATTAAAATCTGCATCTAATGGAGATTTTAAATCCGCTTCGAGTTTTTTAATCCTATCCTCAAGACCATTTTTTTTTATTTCCAGGTCTGCTATCGAAAATCCTTCCACTGTTTCATTTTGCATAAAAGCTCCTTCGTTTTGTAAACGATAACAATCTTTTGACATTTTTAATGTGATTTGGATCAGGTTTATTTTTGATCATTATAAGATTTAAGGGGGAAGAATTAATAAATTACCATGAAAATTCTCTAGTATATATTTTGTCGTTGATCCCATATATATACGTTTAAGATTTCCATGACTAAATCGTTTAAGCACTGCGACGTCGACCTCTTCTTGTTCCAATAAATCTACAAGGACCCGAGATAATTTAAAATCTCTGGTGGGCACGATCTTAATCATTGGTTTCTCATCCTTATGAGAAAAAGTGCTCACTTCCTCTTCGATCTTTTCAACAAGCCTTCTGCCTTCTTCCGGTTTTCCAAATGGTTCTGGAAGATCAAGCCATAAACTTATGAACTCAATTTCTTGACATTTAAAGCTACGTGCAAAATCAAAGGTGCCTATGATAACAAGATCCAGGCTTCTAGATTCATCCAAAAGGCCTGCAACTTTTTTTAATCGAACCGGATTTTTTATAATAAGTAATGGGATCGGTGTAGATGAAAGAACTTTCAAGACATTACTTCCAAATATTTGATGAACGAGTGGTTTTCTCCCATGTCCCATCATGATAAAGTCATGCTTACATTCATGTGCAATTTCTAAAATGACCTCTGTTATGTTTCCCTCTCGAATTATAGTGTTTGCATTTACCCCACACCTTATGAGCTGATCCTTCATTTTTAATTCAATTGATGTCTTAATCTCACCTAAAAAACGATCCGCATACGTGGAACCTTCTGATCCTTTTGAGATTTCATCAAGATGAAGGCCAAGTTCAGAGACAAATAAAAGATCGATGTTTCCACCATCTTTATCACATAACTCCTGAGCTGCTTTTAATATTAAATCCGAGCCAGTCGAAAAGTCTGTACAAACCAAGACACGTTTTAACTTATAGGCTCTCATTTAACTCCCTATTAAGATGTTTTTTTTAGGTAGGTTATTAAAAGTGGCCGTTGTTCTTTTTTTAAAAGTGCGGCCACGCTCTCTACATGTTTCCCACCATCTTTGCCCATAACCACTAAATCCACTTTTTCTTTTTTTAGCAACTGAAGAATAACATGATTTAATGTACCCATTTGAGAAGCCGTCTCAATTGAGATATTAGGGTTTAAAAGTCCTTTTAGGGCCTCTTCTTTCGCTTTTGTTAATCCTTCTTTTGATTTTTTCTTTAATTGATCATCAACTAATGCATCTTTTTGTTGAGTCATATATGTATTCAGTAACAAAATATTGCTTGGGATTTGAGTTTCTTGCAGAAGATTCAACATATAATCGAGGGCATGTTTTGAATCTACTGAAAAATCAGTCGGTATAAGTATTCTCTTCATGGCACTATCTTAGTGTAGTCATCCAAGATAGTGCATGAGCAGTATCGTTACAAATACTGACAAAAATCAGTTTCTTAAAAATCTATAAGACAGTTTTAGTAACAGGTCTCAATGTTCAAATTTGTGTTGACAACAACTTAGCTTTTAAACGGCCTTGCGATAACCTTTATGAATCGCAATACGTCTGATGCTTTCAAGTTCTTTAGAATTAAGGCCAAGGAAGCTAAGTTTGGCGGTATGGCCATACTCAGCATCATTATTTTTATATGAATCCACCACACACACTCTCAGTTCATCAACTCCGTTATGAGCTAGAGTTTTGGATTTTAGTGAGAAGTACATACCCGGTCCAAAAAAATGTTTCGTTTTGATTGTCGCCCCAAACTCGTTTATAAAATCTAAATGGGCCTCCATTTCAATGGTGGCCCCTTCATTTATTAAAAACGGATATGTTTCTTCACTCAAAGGTGTACCCGGATGTACAAAACTTGAAATCTTATCAAGAATAATCTCTGGCTCTGATGGTCGTACAATGAAGTCCTGATAACCAGATTTAAGTGCCTGATCAATAACTTCTTTATCTTTTGAAAGAGTATAGGCCAATATCGGAATTTTTTTAAGAGTTCGTTCTTGAAATTTTCGGGGAAATTCAAAAAAGATAGCACAAGGCACTGGCTGATCAACGATTATAAGATCTGGAAAATAGCCCTGAGTGGAGCAATATTCAACCGCTTTTAGATATGAATTGACTGTTTTTATCTCAAAATGATGTTTCGTAAGTATTGAGATGAGCAAAAATGCTCCTCCTGTACTTTTTTCAATAATGAGAATTTTGTTGGTATTGGTAAGTGAGTTCATGCAGCATAATCCTCATCTTCTTTAGAATGACTTTCAATAAGTAAGCACAATTCAACTTTATTATTATTTAATAATATTCGACCATCAAATGATTCTACTAAGTGTTGTAAAAGTTGCTCTGGAAGTCCTGAAGATGATCTGTCTATCATTCCAGGAAAAGTAAAAAAAACTTTGAATTGAGATTGATTAAATAATTCAACTGAGACAGCACTCATGTGCATCTCATTTGTTTCCGACCAGCCTGATAAGAGATGAAGAATTTGGTTTAGAACAGGCAAATTAAGGTTTATCATTTTACCTGATAATATCTTTTCATGCGAAATTGAATCATTGAGATCAACATCATTTTTCTTCGCAAACTCACTTAACAAAACAAGAATCTCTTGGTGTGCAAGTTTTTTATATTTTTTATCTTGGGAGTCACTAGCAATAACGAGATTAATGATTGATTCATCGATCTCCTTAAACCTCTCAATTGATTTATCGATCATCATTTTCTGTTCATTCAAAAAAGGTGTAAACGTTTTTATATAGTTTAAACTTTCAAGGCCAAGACCAATCGGTTCTCTCATATCTGTTAAAACTTTTGTAAAAAGTTTATTTTTTGATTTTTGCAGGAGAACGAGCTTTTGTTCTCCCTCAAAAACTTTTTTAACAAGAAGGCCAGTGAGATATCCAAATAATGAAAAGAAAAAATTAGTCCCCGCCCCGATATATAAAATGACGGATAAATTGTGAGCGTGTAGATACTTCACATGTTCAAGAAAAGAAGTATTGTGTGCTAAGGGATTGAAGATAAAATCATGAACGTAAAAACCTAAAGGGCCTCCAATCGAGAGTACAAAACCAAAAAAAGTAAAAAAAAGAATAGGTCGTTTGTGAAGTAGGTTCATACTTTACGTATCGTTGCTTCCAAAGGGAAATTAAGTAAAAATTTAGTGAAGACAATACCAAGCAAATCTATCAACTATGTTTTGTATGCTTAAAAAATCTTTTTAATGTGATAGGCACAGGGATTATAAAAGAGATAAATATCAGGATTTATTATAAGTTACTCTCTTTATTTGACCATACCGATTCTTTGTAACTACTTAGGACAAGATCCATCATATTTATCCTATCGGCCACCCAGACAAGTTATAAAGCTCATAAAAGTAACAGTATCTTAGGTATTATATTAAGAGAGTGCTGTTTCGGTAAACTTCTTCTACTGCTTGATCACTGCTCAACACACTTCTAAATCAAATCAGAAAATCTATCCTGAAATAAAATAAATTCCGACAAGTTATTTATAAGCGAGTCAGGGCCAAGCTCAATGGTAAGGACTGGAATATTTCTTTCATCCCAAAGATATCGACCCAAACTACCAGGGAACGTTCCTAATCTTTTCCAGGGAAGAAGTTTTGTGGAAATTTTTTTATGGTGAGGACCATCAAAATCAAATAATCCATAAGGAGTATGAACGGAAATGACTAGATCCGGTCTAAAGTTTTCGATATGAGTAATTGCACACTGGGTTTCTGACTCACTTCCTGCACTTTTACCTGGGAACCTTCTCGGATGACTCTTTTGCTGATTTTTCCAATGATCAAGTGCCACTTTATCCCAATCCTTTGTAGGAAAGTTTCGATTAAGATCTACCCCATTGGCGTTGGTTCTTGTCTTTAAGTTGCGGCCGTCCGGATTAATTTCTGGAATAACTCTCCAGAAATTAGATGGTGTCTTAATTTTCTGTAAGCGATGTACCCATTGCATTGCGAGTTGCTGTGATTGTGCCTCATCTCCGTGTATACCAGCAATGACCAAAATTCTTTTTTTTAATCCCTTTTCATTAGCGATAAAATCAAAATGTTCTATCGCTATATTTCTAACTGAAACACACCCACTAAGATGAGTGACTGCATATGATGATGGGATAAACCAAAATAAATAAAAAATTAACGCTTTCATAAATAAAACTATATCTTATTTTGTAGCGATCACCAGATAATGATCAACAAAATCCCCCCTGTATACGCTGATTTTATCAAAACCGGCCTGTTTTAATTCAGAAACTACGGTGTCGACACTTAATCTCATCGATTGGGGTGGACCAAAGTGAGTTTTTGAATCACTGTTTTTTTTAAAATCAAGAATAACAACTCGACCAGCTAGTCTGAGGCCGGCCTTTACTTTTTTTAAGTAACTTACTCTATTTTCTATATGATGATATGTATTTGAGGTAAACGCCATGTCGTAAAAAGAATTCTTCATCTTGGGATCATGATAATCAATTTTGAGTGTGGTGAAATAAGGGTATTCAGTGTTGTTAAATCTTTTGCGACAGTGCTCAAGAAATTTTTCATCCACGTCAGCTCCTGTGACTCTTGCCCCTGCATGAAGTAAATACTTTGAAAAATATCCACTCCCTACACCTATATCAATCACCTCAAGTCCTCTAAGTGGAGAGATTCGTTTAACAACAAGGTCTGGTTTTTGCCAAATGTCACGTTTGGGATCTTCAAAATGAGAAAGAAGTTGATCATGAGATGTTTTATGCATATGCACATTGGCAGAATTTTGATCACGATGATGAGAGCAACTGATTGTCATTAATAACATGAGAAAATAATGCATAAATTATCCTTTTACTCGGGTCAAAGTATTCTTTTCAGTATGATCAAAAAGACCTTCTTGCCCTCTGATTTTTATCTGTGTGTTTTCTTCATATGAAAAAGTATTTTCATCAACGAGTACAAACTTAACGTCATAACGAATGGTTTGAAACTCCTCATCTAAAAATTGATTCGAACAAACACCATAGGTATTTGAGCCTAGTACCGCTGAGAGCTTAAATTCTGTAGCATCTTGATCAGCATCAGGGGCCTGAGTCTTATCTGTTAATCCATGGCACTGGAAAGTTTCAATTAAAAACCGTTGTGGCCCATAATTGATATTTTTCATAACTACACTTTGTTTAAATTTTAATATATTCTGAAACCTTACTGAGTTTATTAATAACATATAAA
The DNA here is from genome assembly GCA_945885655.1 of Bacteriovorax stolpii. Lineage (GTDB taxonomy): Bacteria > Bdellovibrionota > Bacteriovoracia > Bacteriovoracales > Bacteriovoracaceae > Peredibacter. The sequence continues at coordinate 5,776 of CAMCZE010000184.1, forward strand.
TAGATTATGTTTTAAACTTCGGCAGATTTTCTTTCATTTTTTGGTAAAGCAGCCTAATTTCATCCGGGCGAGAAAACTGTTCTCGGGTAACGAGTACAATTTCTCGGTGCGCGGTTTTTTCAACAAATGCATAATAATGAATAAGGCCTTTCATCTTTTTATCATCACAAAGCGCTAACTCAGGGATAAAAGTCGATCCATTCCCTCCTGCCACTAAATACTTTAAAGTCTCTAAACTGGTTGCCTGTATTTTCGAAGTTGCCTTTCGTGAAAGGTGGCAAAAATCCAGTACTTCGTCTTTTAAACAATTACCATCTGAAAGAAGAATCAAGTTCTTCTTGTCTACATCACTGATACTCACTTTACCTGCTTTCAATTTAATTTTTACTTCCTGAGGGATCGCTAACCAAAATGGTTCGTTATAAAGAGAATATAACCTATATTTATTATCATTAAATGTACGCGACGCAATCACTGCATCAAGATCACCACGATCAAGCTTTAAAAGTAAATCATCCGTCTGCCCTTCTTCAATAATCAGTTCCAATTGGGGATAAGATTTTCGTAAAGGCCCTATGATAT
>CAMCZE010000185.1 GCA_945885655.1 Bacteriovorax stolpii
ATTCGTTACATGAACAGATCTTTTGGTCCTTTCAAATATCTTCAGTCCTAGATGATCCTCCAGCTTTTTTATTTGCTCGCTTAATGTTGGTTGAGAGACGTTGAGTCGAACAGCTGCCTTTCCAAAATGAAGTTCATTAGAAACAGCGACTATGTACTCAATATCACGAAGAGAAAGCTGGGATACGTTCATAGGCTCCACCTATTAAGATTATAGAACTAATCTAATATCTCGATTATTAAAAGTCCACCATAATGGGTGTATGAAAGGAGAACATGATGAAAAAATCATTTTATGAAACACAAACAAAAAAGAATTTAGAGTCAGCTTTTGCTGGGGAGTCTATGGCCAATAGAAAATATCTCTACTTCGCCAAACTTGCAAGAGAGATGGGAGATGAAGAGGTTGCAAAAGTGTTTGAAGAAACCGCTCACCAGGAAACACAACATGCGTTTTCACATTTAGGTCTGATCTATCCTAAAGAGAAATTAACCATCGAAAAGTTACTAGAAATGGCCATTGAAGGTGAACGATATGAACACACCGTGATGTATCCAGGTTTTGAAAAAACAGCAATTGAAGAAAATGAAGATGCTGCTGGGAAAGAATTTAAAGACCAGGGTCAGGAATCACTGGATCACGAAGAATCCTTTAAAAAGACACTGGAACTGGCACGAAAAAAATTCGCTGCACTCAAGGTTGTTGAAAAGATACATGCTGATCATTACCAAGATGTTTTAGACAAAAAGAGAGGTTCAAAATGATTTTCAGAAAATATAAATGCGTATTATGTGACTTCATTTACGATGAAGAAAAAGGAGACCCTGACTCCGGACTCATGCCTGGAACGCGTTTTGAGGATATACCTGAGAAATGGAATTGCCCAGAGTGCGGAGTCACAAAAACCTTTTTAGAGTTAATGGACTAGATCATTGATACATCCGAGCTGGTACTAGTTAAAAGTCATAATGGAATTAATTTTAATTGAATTGGATAAGAGTTGTCTTTAGAAAATTCTTGTCCAATTCTCAAGGTAGACCATGCTTTTATTAATCAATAACCTCATCAAGCCTATAGGCCTGGTGACACCCTACACAGGTTAACATGATATCGCTTACCTCTTTAAGCACTTCATCTTTGTTCATTTTACCCGAATGAACTTTCAAGGCCATCTCATCAAATCGGCCATGCACCCCCATGCCAGTACTTTTAAATTCTAATGGGAGTTTTGCCATGAGAACCGGGTTAACATCAACCGCCGCCTTCATTCCAAGCGAACTTGCAGTGTATTCAACGATCTTTAAATCATCATTTGTAATTGCTTGAAGAATTGTCTGAACTCCTGCAAGTAGCTGTCTCATCTCAGAAAGAACAAGATTTCGTTCATCTCTCTTAAGTGCAACTGCAAGACGCCCATCATCACCTCTCTTTCCGGTTCCCTTAACAAAAAAATACCCACCCACTATCAGAGTTAATATCCAAAAGCCGATGGCCACTAACGCTACTCTTTTCCACATACAATATACCCTCTTTTATGAATAAAGCTTGCATAAATGCAACTATTGCATAATATAAACTAATGAACAAGGTTATATTAAATTCACCAATCGAAAAATTTACTCGCAAGATGTTCAGCAGTGTTATTGAAAGACTAGCTGTCATCATAGGACTCGAAGATTTGAGTTTCTCCCAGGTTGCGGCCCTACATATTATCGACCAAGCTAAATGCATTTCAATTCAAGACATTTCGACAAGGTTAAATCTATCACTCTCGGCCACGAGTCGTTTGGTTGACGACTTAGTGAAAACAGACTTTATTGACAGAGTAGAGGATCAAGAGAATAGAAGATCTAAAATCTTGACTCTTACGTCTTATGGACAGAACTTTATAAATAAGCTGAGTATTGAAAGAGTAAAAATAATTGAGAGTACTGCGAAATCATTGCCTCAAGAGATATCAAAAAAATTCCTAGATGCCATAAGATCAAAAAAGGAGAAAAAATGATGAAGCTCGTATCCTCTATCTTGACATTCACTTTACTAATAACAAACGCAATAGCAGAGGTGAAGCTTATGAAACATACTCTTCAAGATGAAATTAAATTAAATATTGAAACTAAAACTGTGAAAATCTTAAGTAACCCTTCTTTTAAACTTATTGGCCTTGGATTTAAAAAAGGCCAAATGTTAGAAAAACACATAACCCCCACAGCCGCGATCCTTATCGTACAATCAGGTTCAGTGGATTTTAATATGTCCGGAAAAACTCACAAATTAAAATCTGGTGATTTCTTTGAAATACCGGCAAACATTGAACATGAAGTAATAGGAAAAGAAGATTCGTTTCTCTACCTCATCAAATAAGTCACCTTAAACTCTTACTTAATAAACTTTGCTTGTTTTACTCTTTTTTGAATCATCCCCACTCATCTTCCCACCTTTACCACCTATTTTTTTATGAAGATCTTTTTTTTCAAACTTTGGTTTCTGAGTTGGCTTTCTCATAATTTTCCTTTGTTTTTTTATTGATGGTCATTTTTAATTTGCACCACCTTGATTTACTTGGTTCTTATTATCGTAGATTTAAAATCTTTTAAATATGATCTGTAACAGATATTAAATTAATGGCCATCAGATTCATTTCTGATTGTACCTATCCGCGTTTTTCTTCGTGTTTAATGTGACAGGAGATTAATGAGAAACATTATCTTTTTTTACTTAGGTTTTAACTGTGGATTGATAAAAGAAGAAAATCTCGCATTTTTAATACAAATAATAAAAGATCAAAACAGTGCTTAAGACTTCATACTACACAATATTAGTCTTTAGACTGACTCGATATCTTTTCTTGATTTTGTAGACAAGTTGGATGCAAAAGGTGATTTCGAAGTTCCCCATATCTAGCAGCTGCATCTACACACTTCTCCGGTTCAACAGGGCAAGTCATACCAAGCTCTTTAATATGATTTAAGACATTAACCTCAAAATCTCCAGGCCGAAACCGATTACAATTAATCGATTCATCCCATGCCCCATCTACATAATCGGCCCAGTCAAACTTCCTTATCATGACAAAATGCTCATCTTCACATTTAAAATAAGGAGATTTTTTACTCGTATAACCTTCTCCAACTAAATCAGACCAAAATGTAAGCCCATGAAAATTAGCAACCTTATCCGCATAACTTTCAATTCCAGCTGCCATCATTCCAAAGATTCCATTTTCAGTTTTCTCAGAATAGTTCAAGCTGGCCTCAAGATTGTTTTTCTTTCGATAAATCGAATATAAGGCCCAGCCTTCATCAAAAAAATGTCCAAGCTTATCTGTGCCAACAATTTCTCCGTTAAGCATAATAACTGGTGCCATACTGGCCTCTGTCATATGAAGGCCAGTGCTTTGAAAAAATGTAGAATCACGATATATTGAATCTTTAAGAGTCACTCTATTACCTGGAAGATTTGAGTGATTCACCCAATCTTCTACCTGACCGATAATTGGACGTTTAAGGACTTTTCCCATTTCATTTTGAAGTTTTTTTATTCGACATCCTGAGACTTCATTCGTCTTAATCAGGGCCAGTTCCATTCGACGCTGAACTTCCACATTTAATTGTTCTGTCACATCTACAAAGTGCCAATTCCGGACTGTAAAAGGGTCAGACTCGGCGGCAATAACATGTCCTGATAAAATAAAAATCATTATTAAATATTTCATATGTTTCACTTTATCATATCTAAAAGAGGCGGCCTATTTTTAGAAAAAAATTCGTACCCTGTTCAAGTTCTAGGCAGTGTTTGATGTGTCAAACTTCGAGATATTAAGCTCTTATTCCTCAACTAGGGACGGTGGTAGGTACCATTATTTTTTAATTCTTGACCTCATCTCAAAACATTATGGATGACAGATTAACAACACATTCAATATGTTGTTAATTCCTTCTACAAAACCATCATCAAATGGCGACCTCTATGTTTGGGAACATGTCTTATGCTTAAACATTGGTCTATTATCTCTACTTGGTTCATTACTATTCTCATCTTCATTCTTGTTTGGTGTCCAGGATTTCGATCACCATATCAATTTGATGATTACGTCACTCCCCTGCAAGATCCCGCCTCTCAGTCACTGACAAGTTTTGCTGAAAACTTTTTTAAAACTCTCAGACCACTCACGAAATTAACATGTGCGATAGAATCAAGCCTGGGTCTTACTAATGCTCCCGAGCGAAGAGTATTCCAATATTCCCTTGCTATAGGATGTATGCTTCTTTTGATGCTCATTTTAGAAAAGAAAGGCGGAGGTAAGATATTTTCTCCAATCTTAGCACTCTCCTGGGCCACTCATCCTGTACACGCTGAAACTTTTATTGCTCTTTCAGGACGATCAACTTTATTATCATTGTTTTTTGTTTTACTCAGTTTATGGTCCAGTAAAAAATCTTATCAAATTCTTTATGCTGTGTTGGCAGTTCTCTCAAAAGAAGTGGCCCTGCTCTTTTTAATTTATCAACTCATCAAAAATAAAAATTTCAACCTGGCCCTAGCATCCTTTTTGCTCGTCTCTCTAGGATTAGTGCGATTTCGTCTCTGGCAACTCATTGAATTTTCCTGGAAAGAAGTACCTCATTTTGTTAACTGGTGGGATAACTTTGCAGGTCTTTCTTCGGGTCTTTATTATTTTATTTTTCCCAGCAAGATTGGAATTGAGTTAGATTTTCCGCTGATTGACAGTTCTCTGTGGTTTTTTGTGAGCGTTTTTCTCGTCGTTATTTTTCTAAGTATAGTGCTTAAATATTACAGACGATCTCCTCAATTCGTGGCGGATTTGCTATTGTGGCCAGTGCTGATTTTTCCCACCCAAACCTTGATCTTAAAGCTGGACCCTTTGGCCTTGCGACCTTTATCTTATTCTTCAATTGTGATTCCTATTCTTATTTTGGGGCCGATTCGAAATGCGCGAATGGTCATGAAAGGAGTTTTTTTATTAGCTGCTTTATGTATGCTTGTCTTTCTCTCTCTCACAACATATTCCTTTTCTAGCGTTTATCAGAATCCTATTGCGTTATGGACTGATGCCAAAATCAAGGCCCCAAGGAAACTAAGACCGGCCATGAATCTGGCCTATTTTCTAGTTCAGGCCGATCGAGCTCCTGAAGCAAAAGTTGTTCTTTTAGAGGCCAAACAGAAATGGCCAAAGAGTATTGAAGTAGATACAAAATTAGAAGCTATAGAAATATTACTAAAGAAGTGAAACATGACTAAATTATATTTTTTTGTAACTATGCTCCTCTTGTCGCAAGGACTGCTGGCCAGTCCTCAATGCCTCACAGAAAAAAACCCTTGTAATCCCGATCTTCTGTGTACCTTTAAAGCTGAATGGCATTCAAAAGTTTTTCTTTATATTGCCGCCATCGTGAATGATCCTTCTCGTAAAGGTAAAAAGCCTAAAGATGGATACTATTATGATGGTAACCTTTATGAAAGCTCCATGGCCCAGGCCCGAGCGCAAAACCCTACAGCAGATCTCGCCACTCTGAAAAAGATTGCCGGCCCTATTTTTGAAGATAAACTTGAAGTTTTTGTTATGAGTACATTTGAAATGCCTACTTGTGATCTGAATGGAAAGTTGGATGATGTTCATCGCACGAGTGAAGGATACAAAGGCATGTTCACAGATGCCGATTGCAAAATCTGGGTCAACTACTATGATCAACAGTATGACCCTACAACATTTGGTCAGGGTGGAACAACTTGTGAAGAGTTTTATGCTAGAGATTATGCTCACGAACAAATCCATAAAAAGGCCTGCCTCAAAATGAAGGCAAAAGGTCAATCGGCCAGACTCTTTAGTATTGATAATATTGTCAAAGAAGAAGCTGCTGCTTATAAACATTCGATGAAAATGAGTGAAGCCCAATACCGTTTTTTAATGGCCCAATGTTCTGACAAAATCCCTAATCAGGAAAAAACCAGACAACAACTTAAAAATATCAACCGGCTTTTGCAGGGCTTTGATTCTAGAGGCTCTTTATGATGAATTATTTATTCCTTATTCTGATTATGACCACACATGGCTTCGCCAGAACTATCGTTCTGCCAAGAGGAAGAATTTCTCCAGGAAAACTTGAAATTAATTTCCAGGAAAAATGTCTTGCTACGACTCCCTCTCTCCCTCAATGCCAATCCTTGGCAGCCATTTTAACAACTGAATCCATTTCTCTGCTGAGTTGGCTGGAGCAATCAAGTCATCCTGAGACGATAGAGGCTTTCAAGCTCGCTTCTCATTC
>CAMCZE010000186.1 GCA_945885655.1 Bacteriovorax stolpii
CCATAGACCCGCTTGGCTCAACCACGAGGGCCGAATTCCAATCAACGACAACACGATCTGTGGTTGAATATTGGAAAACGTTTTCAATAGTTGTTTTTTTAATCGCCTCAGAGAGAATCTCTTTTGATTCTGCAAGGATCAGAGCGGGCACATCCACTTTTTCAGTAAAACTTGAAAGAGGTCCATCAAAACCATCCACTTCCTGAATGAGGTAAGTGACATAGTCTTCATTCATAATCCAATCGTTTAAAACGGGAATGGCATGTTTGATGTCGTTTTGAAATTCCATGGCTTTGGCACGTGCAAAGATTTCTATTTCGTTGTCGTTTTCAATCCAGCTTGCGATTTTCACAAGTTCAGACCAAGTGGTATTTTCTGCGATAGGGATCTGGAAACAAAGAGAAACAGTTCCGAAATGCCAAACTTTGGCCACCAACTCTGCAGTGACTTTTTTGTCCTGCAGAGTGATGTCAAAGGTACCTAATTGAATGGAGACCGGAGAGCTGGAGATAATAAGCGACATGTTGTGCTTACGATCAAGTTTGAATCTCTCTTTAAGTTTTTTATCCTCAAAAAGAGCTTCAACTTTTTCAAGATCAATCTCAGAACCGATGTCAAAGACACGGTATAATAAGATCTTTCCTTTTTTTACTTTAATTTCCATACGTCCGTGGTTTAGTAGAAGAACGCTTCATAAATTTAGCATATTGACTGGCCTTTTCCTGCGCCTCAGTCTCAGCTTCAAGTGATGCTTGCTCTTCTGCATTCTTAAGCTTCACTTCTTTTATAGAAGCAACTGTCTCATAATAACTTTCTTTTCGGAATACCTGGAATTTCTTATCATCGGCCGGTCGGGCAGTTTGGGAAACAATCTTAGCAACTTTCGCTACGTTAAGAGATTTCTTAGCGGAGAAGAATTTTCTCTGAGTAAATTTCTCACCCACTTCATTCATACCCAACGCTTTTAGTAATTCTTTACGAGTGGTGAACATATATCGTCCAGGGGCAAGAGTCTGGATATTTAATCCTTCGATGGCCACACGGCGAAGTTTATCAACTGTCAATTCAACGGCATCACAGATTTTTCTGATCTCGCGGTTTTTACCTTCATTCAAACGGAATTCAAGCCAAGTTTTATTTGGAAGCTGCTCAATCACTCGAACTGATTTAGGTTTAAGAAGGCCATCTTCAGTCATGACTCCACGTTTGATTTTTGCAAGGATACCTTCATTAACATGTCCAAATACTTTAACCTCATAAACTTTTTCAACTTCGTATTTAGGGTGCATGATCATGTTCGCAAGATCTCCATCATTAGTGAGGATCAAAAGACCTTCAGAAAGATAATCGAGACGACCAACAGGAAAGATACGTTGTTTAACACCGAAGATAAGTTCCATAACTGTTGGACGACCTTCAGGATCCGAAAGAGTTGTCATATAAGCGCGTGGCTTATTCATAACGATATAAACTTTTTCAATGGCCATAAGTTCAAGTGTATTTCCATCAACCTGAATGGCATCTTTGTGAGGATTAACTTTAGTTCCAAGTTCTGTGATTGTGCGGCCATTAACCATCACGCGACCATCAAGAATAAGACCCTCTGCCTTACGGCGAGAAGTCACTCCACAATCAGCGATAACTTTTTGTAAACGAACGGATAGGTGTTGAGATGACGATGTCATTTGTTGCTCCAATCTACCTCACGGCAGTTTTAAATTTTTAGCGAGAAAGGCGACGGCCTTAATTTGGCTGATCGTCGCCTGACTCAGAATCCTCTACTGATACATCGCCCAAGAAGGTTAGGTCAAGACCAAAATCCTTCCCTTTGTCGATGGTATCGTCGATTGAAGAGTCTAAATTATTGAATTCAGAGTCCACGTCAAATTCCATTTCCTCTTCATCACTTAATTTTTCACCAGTAAGCTGCTCAAACGCAAGATTTAGAGCTTGTTCTAGCTCCCGGGCCTCATCACCTAAATCATTAGCATAAAGCTCACTAATCGAAGCTTGAGACGTTTGTGCTTCTTCTGATTCTACGTCAGCAATATCTTTGGCCCTTAGAGCTTCAAATTCTTCATCAATCTCTGGAGCATTAAAGATGACACCTTCTAAAGAAATATCAACAACTTTTGGTTCAACGCTGTTCATGAGCGTTTGTGAAAGATTGGCCGCCATGTTTTGTTTTATAGATTCATCACGGTTAACAAAATCCTCTAAAATATCAAACGCTGATTTACGAACAGTAATCTCTCCATCAGTTTTTCTTTTCTCCTCAGACTTAAGAAGCATTGTGAAATTTGTATCAGAAGCAATGTGCTGGATATTCTCAGAAAGTTTATCCAACTCTTCAAATTCATCCATACTGAATTTTTTAGAATCATTACGAAAGACCACTGATTTAATGTCCGCGATGGTGCCAATAGTATTTTTAGTCGCCATCTCTTCGAGTTCATACTCAGGTGGAAGCCCTGAAAGATCGGCAAGGTTAAAGACTTCAAGGAACTCTTCAGTTGTTCCAAATAATGAAGGACGCCCCAACTCTTCTGAACGGCCAGTGATTTTCACTAAACGTTTATCCATAAGAGCACGGATAATATGACTTGAATCAACACCACGAATTTTTTCTACATCATTTTTTGAAACTGGCTGTTTATAGGCAATAATCGCAAGAACTTCCAGAGCGATTGGAGTAAGGACAAGTGAATTGATCTTAAATAAGTTTTGAACAAATTTTGAGTATGTCGCTTTCGTACGGAATTGATAACCATCAGCAACTTCCACTAAACGAATCCCATGAAATCTTTCTTCATAACCAGATTGAAGTTTTAGTAAAGAATCATGAATCACACGAAGGGGAAGTTCAGTGTCGATTTGAGCTTTTATCTTTTGAATAGAGATCGGTCGGTCACACATGAAGATGATAGTTTCAATGGCCCCACAAAGAGTATCTCCATTAAGGCCTGTGCGGGCCTGCCATAACATGTCTTCTTGTTCTTTTTCGTCAAAAAAATTTACGTCCAATGTAAATTCATCTGAGGACAGGACTTCAGTTACAACTTCTTCCTGAGCTTTAACCGCTTCTTCAGAAAGATCCCATTTGTAATCGATTTCGTTGGTCGTATCCATAACACTTCCTTATTGGATCGTAGCATCTGCTGGAGCAGATTTTGGTTCGTTCATTCCACCTTCAGGCTCAAATCCATCGGCGGTTTCAACATCAAACGTATTGAGGTCTTCTTTTACTTCAATGTAGATGGAGCCTTTATCTTCGTTTTGAAAGATCTCAAGTTTTTTTAAACGAGCAAGTTCCAGGATTGAAATAAAAGTAATGACCTTATCGATAATGCCTGTTTCATTTTCATCTAAAAGTTTATCAAACTGAGTTGAATCCCCCACTTTGAGCATGGACTTAAGACGGATGAGTTTTTCCTTAATGGAAAGTCGGTCACGTCTAACGATGGTATACTTACGTTTCTCACGACGAATTAGATCCATCATGGTTTCCGTTAATTGTTGAAGATCTAGAGGTGTTAGGATTGAGTTCTCGATAACCTTACGGTCAACTTTGGCCTTAACAAAGATCTCATGACCTTTTTTAGGCAAGGCCCAAAGTCTTTGCCCTAAACGTTGGAAACGCTCAAGCTCTTCAAGACGTTTAATCAAATCACCTTTAGTCTGGATCTCAAGACCCATCTCACCGGCAGAAACCTTGATCAAGTTTTGATCTTGAGATTCATCGGCCACAGTTTGTGATTTAAGATAAAGAAGCGTCGCTGCCATATACAGATATTCGCCAGCGACATCAAAATTTAGATCCTGCATCTTCTGAAGATAATCAAGATACTGACCAGTTAGCATATTGAGATCAAGTTCCTGGATCCGCATCTCTTCTTTCTGGATAAGATGAAGAAGAAGCGCCAAAGGCCCATCGAATGTATTGATCTTAACTAAGATTTCATTGTCAGTCATAAATCCCTTTATAGACTTCCGAATACATTTAAAAAGAAGAACATCATATATTTGGCCAGATGCTGAGCGGGTAGCAATAAATAACCAATTGTATGAATACCCATAAAACTTAAAACAAAAACCATCATAAAGATGGCCGGAGCATAGTTAGCTAGACTCTCATACTTTTGAAGAGCATGACCTTTCAGAAAAGATGAAACCATCTTAGATCCATCCAATGGAGGCAGTGGAATGAGATTAAAAAACGCTAAGATGAAATTTATCATCACAGCGTAATCAAGCATCTGGAGGGCAATGGAATAATAGCCCCATGAAACAGGAACCTTAGTAACGATTAAAGCAAAGACCATGGCAAAAAAGGTTCCAAGTATGATGTTGGAAAGTGGCCCAGCAAAACTCACCCAAAAAATTCCTTTACGGATATTTTTGAAATTTCTAACTTCTATTGGTACAGGTTTGGCCCAACCAATGACACCCCAATTTCCGACAGCAGCTAGAAGTGGAAAAAAAATTGTGCCCCATGGATCATAATGAGCGGCCGGATTTAAAGTCAGTCGTCCTTCATTTTTCGCAGTAGGATCACCAAACTTATTGGCCATCCACGCATGGGCCGCTTCATGGACAACAATGGCCAGAAGAAACCCTGGAGCTGATTGGGCAATATTAAATAGGATCGAATTCAAATCATTCATTCCTACTTTCATATCAAATCTAGAATTATGACGCAATTTATAAGTTGATTAACAATATCAGTTACGCGAGGCAAACTTATGAAATTTTCACTCTAGTTTTTGGACTTTTTTCTGACTCTCCCCCATAATAATAAGGATGGATAACAAAACAAAAAAAGCACAAGTCGTTATCGTAGCGATTGACTCTTCTCGTCAAGCCTTCGAATTTCTTCTTCTTCAAACTAATGACCGACGCGGGGCTTTTTGGCAAAACGTCACAGGAAAGATTGAGGATAAAGAAACTTTTGAGGAAGGGGGTCTCCGTGAGGCCATCGAGGAAACCAATCTCTCTATTGAATTTATCGTTGATATGTTGGATTTGGGCCTCGTTTATGAGTTCACTGACCAACGAAAAAGAAAAGTTCGAGAAAAATGTTTTTTATTGATCCTAGATTCAAAGTGGGACATCAAGATTGATCCTCATGAACATAAAAATTTTAAATGGGTTCCGATGAATGAACTTCATGAAGATATCGTCGAATATAAGTCAAACTATGAAACCATTCAAAAGTCTCAACAGATCCTTAAACATTGGGGTATGTAAGTGCTTTTGATTTTATTTTTTCCATTGGCCTTGGCATTTGCTCAAGAAGATTTTGAGCTCAGGGCCATTCAAAAGCTCGGGGACGATATTCCGGATTACCAGTTAAGAAACTTACCTGAAAAAGAAAATGCCATTCACCGCCAACACTCCCGATATAAATCACCTATTCCCAACATTGGGTTAAAAGATATTGAGGAAAGTGGAATTCAAAAAGGTGCGATTCGAGAAGATCACTACATTCATGATATTCATACTCACAAATCATTTAAGATTATGAAACCCATCTACGTTAACTATTACAAACAAGAAGATGAGTTTGGTTACAAATATATCGTAAATAAAGATGGCTCCTGTCGATATAAAATCCCGGGAGATAAGCTTGTTATGATCACTGAAGAAACAAAACTCTATGAGCCACCGGCCAACTACACACCAGCTCCAGAAAATGTAGTTACTGCTGAGTACGACAAAAAACTTAAATGGAAACCTGAGGCAAGTTTTTATGCTGGTGCTGTTCAGGGGGATTATATGAAGGATCTGTTTGATGATCCTAAGGCCAATAAAGGCATATCAACTCAATACGGGGTCCACGCCCTGGCAGATTGGAATATTCCTATTAAAGCTGGAGCTGTCATTCATTATGAAAGAACAGAATATCGGCTTTCACAAAACGGTGTCGTGACCTACTCCTCACTCTCTTTGGGCCCTCAGTTTCGAACTAAAGATTTTGATTTGAAAGTTTTTACTTTTCGCCTGCAGACTCAGTACAGAGTGAGTCCTAATGCTATCGCGCACGCAAGAACTCAGATCGGAAATGCGGACTTTCGTTTTAATTCCGCAGATTCATTAACTTCAGCGGAATTTCCTTTTAAAAATAGTTGGGGCGAGTTTGTTTTAAGTTTGTATGGGCAGTACCAATGGT
>CAMCZE010000187.1 GCA_945885655.1 Bacteriovorax stolpii
CTTCTATTGATAGGAGAGACTCAATACTTGCAACAATGGCAATAATAAAACCATATTTAAGGATATTAAATTGGAATATATTTGAAAAACGTATTTCAGAAAAAAAACCTTCAGGATGATAGATTTTAAGGAATTCACTAATCCGAACAAAATCCCCAGAGGGAAGATTAAGGAGCGTGTCTTTAAAAGCGAAAGCGAGAAGAGACGCTAATGCGATGATAAATAATGGAAATGGAAAATATTTAAAAATAGTATGATTAATTAAAGAAAAACGCCTCGCAACTGAATAAATAGTAATGCAGAGCAGGCCTATAATGATTGCTCCGATATGATGAAAATGTTTTATTGGTTCTTTAAAAACACCTAAGAGATCTTGATAAGATTCATGGCCTACAACAAATGGAATCTGTTTTAAAATGAGCAGGATTCCAATCGATGCCATCATTCCTTCGATTACAGAAAGAGGAATGTATTCTGAAAAAGCGCCAGCTTTATAGAATCCAAGAAAGAGTTGGATCATTCCCGCCAAAACAATTGCTGGGAGACAAAGTTGGAATGAGCCTACTTCCTGAATGCCTTGAATGATAATTATTGTCAGTCCAGCTGCAGGACCACTTACGGACAAAGAAGAATCGCTTATTGCTCCAACGACTATTCCTCCAACAATGCCTGCTATTAGACCAGATAATAAAGGTGCACCTGATGCAAGTGCAATACCTAAACAAAGGGGAAGGGCCACTAAACTTACGATAATTCCTGACTTGAGATCTTTAGCTAGTCCGTTCATTCTGTATCCTTCTTTTTATACAATCAATTCTGCAAAATTTGATCTGGATGAACTTTTACCCATAATTCAAGAGGTCCTGACCAAATGAATTCTTTAATCATGCAAATAAAGTCTGGGGGGAAATTGCCTCCAAAACCATGATAAGTCACAACTCGTGTTCCAATTTTTACTGTTTTAAGTTTGTCTATTACTGATTTGACGTAAGTTTCAAAAAGATCCTCATTTATAGGTAGAGTATCGTCAATCCAAAAGGAAGGTCCCATAACATTTTCGTAGAAAGGATTAAAAAGATAAAAGCAGTTATAAATTGTCCAATCTATGTTTCGCAAGTCCCCATGGACGAAAGAAACATTCGTGACTTGAAAATCATTTGCTATTTGTTGTGCAATATCAAACAGATGTTTTCTATGTTCGATACCCACAAAATTTCCCTTTGAATATAATCCTGCAATAATGCAGAACTTTCCACAACCAGATCCAACATCAAGAACATTAGACTTATCATTAGTATCCAATAATTCAAGGGCCCTTGTGGCCACTTCAGAAGGAGTCCAGTGGGGGTGTGACTTTTTTGCGACATCCTGAGGAAAAACATGATCTATTTGATAGTCAGTCACTCTTCGCTTTTCTCGAAAGTCTTTAGAAATTTGTTTAAGAAGTTGTAAGCGATCTTCAGTGGGTTTTAGGCGAAATATTATTTCCTCAATCTCATGATCGATATCATTGATCCTTTCTGAAAGCATATTATTTTTTTTTAATTTCATTTTATGCCAGTGATTGAGCAAGTTATATGCATAATGTTGCAATAGTATATATTCTACAAGAAGTAAGACTTATGACAATAGAAGCAAGTGAATATCATAAAAAACATCATTTATTGATATAAGAAATTTCTTATTTATTACTAAATAGGAGTGATTGTGGTACATTTGCATCGATATGTAGTTGCACTCTGTTGCATTAGATCGTGGAGCTTTGTCTGTTTTATACTTAAAGCAGGTGGAGGGTTTGTTATGCAAGGAAGTCGAATGCAGAAGCACAAAAACAATCTAGGTCATAAAATACTTCCCACGTTTGCATAAACCAACCATGTATAAAGTTTTTTAATATTTATGGGGAATTAGTTAGTTGGATGTTTTTGCACATTTTTCGCAAAAACCATAAAATACCAAAGACAGGTTCGCCTTTGAGAAGCCGTGAACATTTTTTAGCGCTTTTTCTATTTTTTCAAAAAGCTGATTATTACCTTTGTTTGTCTTTCCACAAGCTTTGCATATATAAAAATGATGAACATTTCGATCAAAAATATATTGAAAGCACTTACCCTTTTGAGGGAGCTTAAGTTCTTGAATAAAATCTAAGTTTTTTAAAACTTCAAGATTTCGATATATACTTGATCTATTAACGCCAACAACACGATCTTCAATAAAATCTTGAATCTCTTTAAGGGGGATTTGTGTATTTTGATTATCAAGAATGTATTGAATAAGTGCTCTCCGTGCTGGAGTAATTCTCATATTGTTGGTTTTAAGAACACTTATAAAGTCGCGATGTTTTTTCATAAAGAGTTGGCCTGAACTATCTTTGTTGTTACGAATTTTTAAAAAAAAATCATTTTAATGCCTATGAGTCCTGGCAATTGAGATCCTTTTCAGAATGTTACTTTTGAGGATCCTATTCTGACAAACTCTATTTCTTATAAGGGGTAGCACGATAGAAGACCGTTTGATAAATGTTGCTCACTTTGTTTTAATCCATAGTTCAAGGTAGTCTGTTCCAACGAACTCTTTCTGCTTAAGTTCATAACTTTCTGGGAACTCGCTACCGAAGCCATGATATGTTACAACTTTTGTCCCTGTTTTTAATTGTGCCAATTTAGAACATACAGTTTCAGTATAGAGCTCATATTTTATTTCATTTGCTGGGATCTCATTATCAATTTGTCCAAATGGTAACATTCTATTTTCGAAAAATGGATTATATAAATAAAAGCAATCGAATTGAGTCCAGTCTAAGTTTATCATATTCCCTTCAATGAAAGTTACGTTTTCCAGAGAGAAATCGGTTGCCACTTCTTTAGCGATCTCTGATAAGTAAGACCGTTGCTCTATACCAAAGTATGAACCGGGCCGAGTAAGGGCCGCAATAATACAGAATTTTCCACAACCTGAACCTATATCGAGAACTTTTGAAGTGGCATTGGTATCCAAAAGTTCGGCCGCTTTTCTGGCCACTTCAACAGGGGTCCAATGGACTGTGGATAACTTTTTTATAATGGTAGGGAACATTCGATCAAAACGAATATTTGTAACTTTTCTTCCAAGACGAAGATCTTCGATGATTGTAAGTATTTTATGTTTTTGATCAATCTCGATGTGCATATTCTCAATGCTTGATTCCTCTTTTTGAGTCATATTATTTAAGATTTTAATATCATTATGAGGGGCCATCAAAAATTCCTATATTGATTTTAAGTCGAACATTAAAGTATTGGCCTTAATAGTAAAGATGATCTTTTGTTACTTTATTGCAAGACAATGCAGCAAGCTAGCCATTTGTTTGTATGGCCGTCAATAGGAGGGGAGGCCTTACTCGTAAACTACGACCTTTGATACGATGATGCTAAAGCAAAATGTTGTAATAGATTTTTAACACAAAGCGAATTTAACCGTTTAATGTAAGATTTCTTTTTCCTTTCTTCATGTCAAAGGAGTGTTTTAAGATGGCCCCGTTATTTTTTTATTCTTTTTTTCGAGCGTTCAACCTTTGAGACCTTTTTTAATTCTTTTTTTCCTTTAATAGTTTTCTCCTCCACCAATTCAATTCCAAAAATGCTTGCGAGGTCTTTATTATGAAGTGTTTTAGTCCCATCCTGTAAGATTGAGGCCGGGGCCAGAGTAGGGTGGGCGACAAGTTCGAGATGGTCAACTTTCCTGAGTTCAAACAAAAGTTCCGGCGAATCATCTAATCTTGCGCCTACTCCGTAGAGAACGGCCGCGACATGCTTACACATCTCGGCCCAATCAGGACAAGAGCAATTTAACTTAATTTCTTTTGGATGAGGGAATAGCCCTTTTTCTTTATGTGTAATGATTCCCATTACAGTTGAAGACAGTTTTCCCTGAAGGAGTTCGATGATTGAACCTATGGCCCCTGAACACTGTGTGATGAGGTCTTTCCACTTTTTTATTTCAAAGGAGGCGATGAAAATCTCCACTTTATAAAGGGAGGAGCCCTGAACCAATGCTTCAATTCTTCCTTTTTCGATCCCTAGATGAATGACTGAGCCATTTCGGACATAAGTTCGACCTCGAGGAAGACGGTTTTCATAATCACTGAAGGATTCGAGATGATCACACCATGCTTTACCCCAGAATGTTTTAGCGATAGTTCTGCCTTCGATGATTACTGGTATGACTTTCTGCCCCCTTTTTATTAGTTTTGCCACTGCAGCAGCGGCCTTCTTTTTTCTTTCAGCAACTGGTACATAAGGGGTCCAACCACGAAAGCTCATTTTCTATTCCTTATTTATCAATCTAGAGTCGAATGTATATCAAGACCAACAATTTTTAACAATTCAGTATTATTAAGTTCAGTAAAGTTTGTTTCATTTTCTGACCCGAGAATTTCCTCCGAAAGATTTTTCTTTGATTCTAAAAGCAGGTCAATCTTTTCCTCTAGTGTTCCCTCACAGATAAACTTATGAACGAAAACATTTCTTTTTTGTCCAATTCTAAAGGCCCGATCAGTCGCCTGATTTTCTACAGCCGGATTCCACCAGCGATCAAAGTGGATGACATGGGAAGCACAGGTCAGATTAAGCCCGGTTCCACCGGCCTTAAGTGATAAGATAAAAAATCCAGGGCCCGTATCTTTCTGAAATGCCTTAACCATCTCTGTCCGTTTTTTTACTGGAGTGCCACCATGGAGAATGAATCCTTTATGTCCAAAGATGTTTTCTAGGAAATCATGAAGAGGTTGGGTCATCTCTTGAAATTGCGTAAAAACAAGCACCCTCTCTTGTTTTTCATAAATGATTTCGCAAATTTCTTTAAGCCGCAGAAATTTTCCACTATCCTGTGCATGAAAGATTTCTGTTTTTAGAAATTGTGAGGGATGATTGCAGATCTGTTTGAATCGCATAAGGTAAGAAAAGATAAGCCCCTTCCTTTTAATACCGTCCGAGACCTCTAGGTCTTGAGTCAGAGAGTTAAGAGATTTCTGATAGAGGGCCACCTGAGCTTTTGAAAACTGACAATAAGTTTTCATCTCGATTTTATCTGGAAGATCATTAATAACAGTCTTATCTGTTTTTAAACGACGTAGGATATAGGGTTGAACAAGTTTGCGTAAAGGAGGATACGGATTTTCACCTCCCTTCTTTTTTCTTTTCATGAAAGATTCAAATTCTTTAGCGGAACCTAGTAGTCCTGGAGATACAAAATCAAACAAGGACCAAAGGTCGGTGAGATGGTTTTCCACAGGGGTACCTGTAAGAGCTATGCGGTGATGGGCGTTAAGAGACTTAATCGCTTGAGTTTGAATCGAATCTGGGTTTTTAATCGCTTGGGCCTCATCAGCAAGGATCAGATCCCACTCAATGTCCAAGGCCCAGGGTAAGCGGGAAAGAAATGCAAATGTTGAGATCACAAGATCAGGCCAATGAATAGGCTTTTCCGCTCCGTGACCAGAAGAATGAGCGATGCAATAGCTTAAGGAAGGGGCAAACCGATCAAGCTCATTTTTCCAGTTTCCAATAAGAGAAGCTGGAACCACTAATATAAATTTAGAAGATTTTTGAGAACTGTATTTTTTAAGAAGCAACAGGGAGATGACTTGGATGGTTTTACCTAGACCCATGTCATCGGCCAGAATTCCTCCAAGACGGAGTTGGTTCAGATGATGGAGCCAATGCACTCCTTGGGCCTGATAAGGACGAAGAGTGGCCTTGAGATGAAGTCTTAGGATCTCCTTTTGTTCAAGGTCATGATCAGGACTTCTTAGCTGATCTAGAGTTTCTTTTATCCACTTCCCAGCAACTACTCGGGTTTGGGCAGAGATCTCTTCTCCCAGTGAGGGGACTTTTCCTTTTACACCAGCAAGAAGTTGCAGTCCCTCTGCAAACCCAATACCTTTGTCACTAAGTTTTGAGACAAGCTTCCATTGGGCCAGAATTTCTTGCAACTTTTGGGGGTCTACTTCAATCCATTGGCCTTTAAAAAAAAACAGCTGATCACTCCTTTCAAGTAGCTCGCGAATCTCTTTTTTACTCAAATCCTCTTCACCTATTTTTATGGAAAAAGACGCATCAAAAAGTGCATTAAATCCCATTCCTCCGCTCTTCTTTTCTCCTAAGCGCAAAGTGGCC
>CAMCZE010000188.1 GCA_945885655.1 Bacteriovorax stolpii
GTGAGTACCCTTAAACGAATATTCACTCGCACGGGATATTGGCAGGATCCAGTGAGTGGTCACTACATGTCTATGGGATGGCGTTTACAAGTTCCAGAATGGGATCTGGATCTCACGATGACCCCAGACTTTTATGAGCAGATGGTGCGTTTTCCTTTTAATGGAGATTTTTGGGAAGGAAGTATTAAGGTCGAAGGCACGATTGCTGGAAAAGAAGTGAAAGGGAAATCCTATGGAGAACTCATTCACCGTTTTAATAGGCCAGTGATTAAAATACATAAGTTAAAAACACTTCAAGATAACAGATTCCTAGAAGTGAGTTGGGACCTTAAGAATCCCGATGCAGGTAATCCTTTGAGTTATCAGGTTATTCTTAAGGATCAACAAGAAGTGAAAGTTCTGGGACGGAATTTAAAAGAGAGCACTTTCATTTTTCCAAGACCAAAAAATAAGAATTTTGAAATTAAGGTAATTGGCCATTCGGTAGATGGCACAATCTCCGGTGAAGAAACCATTACAAGGTAAGTGTACCAAGAATCTCGGTACAGCATCTCTACAGAGTATATTGACGCAAGGTATTATTCGGGTTAGTTTCCAAGTTCGCCCCTGATTGATTATTAATCTAACCAGAGAAAGCCCATGTTTATTCTTATTCTTTTATCTTTTCTTTCAACAAGTTTTGCTCAGGCCAAATTGCCGACCTCCATTGACATTAGTAACTTTAATCAGGCCGTGAACATCTATTACGAGTATGCCCTTTCTGAAGGCAAATTATATCAGCGTAAGGATGAGTTCACTGAATGGGAACTGACAGATGGAATTGGTTTACCTCATAAAAATGGAAAAGTTTTGCCTGAGCTTAAAGGTAAACTCACAAAAGTTTTTGCCGATGGAAATATTGTTCTGGTGGCCGATGAGGATAACCAAGTTTTTAGGATCGACACGGAACTTGCCGTGATCAATATAGAAAAAGAACTTTATAGCTGGCGCAAAAGTTGGGGCAACGGAATCCTAAAGTTGAGAACAGATTTAAAATCGATCGCTTACGCTAGAAGAACGGTTCTTAACGTGAAGTATGTTGATGACAGGTTTGGGGCCAAGATAAAAGCTGGAAATCCTTCTTCTCTTGCCAGCCTCTTCCATGAGCAAGGCTCATCAGGACTTATGCATTTCTACGGACTCTCTCAAGATGGTAAAAGGCTTTATTTCGCTGATAATGGCCTTACTTTAGGTTTTAACTACGAATTTGATCTGCCAAAATTTGATGATTTTGTGGGTGAATCGATCGCGGCCAGTGGATCCATGGTTACAGTGCTAGATACAAAAGGAAGATTTTGGGTAAAGTTCCTTGATTTTGATTGGTATGGATGTAATCCAATGATGTTTGAGTACTCTTACTCTAATAAGAACGTAATAAGAAACGAAGATCATTTACCTGGATTTGGTCTCATTCATATTCCACTTCCTACTTGGCGTGAGCTTCCAAAACTAGAAGTGGCGGCCAATGATTCTCACTCCGCTGAGATTGCCCTGTTCACAACGGGTTTTGGGAATGCTGCCCGTGAATTGAGAGTGCGAGGAAAAAAAGACAGTGAGTGTGGCTATTATTTTATGAGTCTTACTGACCTATCATGGGATTTCAAAAAAACAGGTATCTGTGCAGAAAAAGAATTCGTGGCAGTGAAAGAAGTTTCAAAAACCCTGTCGCGTTTAAGTGGGCTCTCAGGAAGTTTCAACTTACATGGCAAAATATATAGCGCTTCTATTGAAGAATACTCATTAACAGATTCTCCTGTTGTTTTCAATCTCGTAGACCCTCAGAGCAATGAGTTGGTGTTTAAAGGCCAACTCCATTTAGTTCCTGCTTGGTCTCCAACAAACATTCAAGATCCTGGAAGAGATGGCCGTTATAAACTTTTTCACGCAACGGTCGAAGCTGATTCTGGATTTGAGAACAGTGCCTTTGCTAAAGAGTATAACCTGAAGACCTTCAATTTAACGGCCTATGGGGGCCAGCACGAGCTTCTTATTAAGCCATTGGCCGATGATAAAATCATTGCAAGGCTATCTCATCCAAAACTTATGAAAAATACCGTGTTTGAATATCTGTTTAAGGCTTCACAAACAAATGGTATCGCGGCCTCTTGTAAGGATCTTACGGCAAGAATCGCTTCTGATGAAAAACTCATGTATCAGATGATGTTAGGGACTCCCGTAGTCAATTTCTTGGGTGTTCTAACGGGTACAAGATTTTGGTATCATCATGGTATTTCAATGATTCCTCCACTTGGTCGAATGATGGACTGGGGAACAAGACTTATCTACGACAGGTACCACTTAGCTCATTATGAGATGGGTCTTTTAAAAAAACGATGTAAAATTCCGACTTCGGATTATTCATTTTAGGCCGCAAAAGCGAGTTTAGCGTTTCATTGATTGGATGTAAGCATGGATCGAAGGAACATCAGGTATATGCTGTGTGAACTTCGTCATAAGTTTTGTTTTACGTTTAGGAACAAATCCTTCTGGTAAAACATCTGGATAACGTCCACTGGCCACTTTATGTTGCATAACTTCAAGGGGAGCATCTGTTAACTCTGGGCCAATAGAACCTTTGATGTTCGGGTCTTTGTTATGGCATCTGATACACGTTGAAATGTAGATCTGTTTACCTTTTTCAAGATCAACAGGATTCATTTTGACGATGACAGCTTCTTGCACAGGTGCTTCTGCGGCAGCCTTGGCCTTGGCTTCAGCAGCAGCGGCCGATTGAGCGGCCAGAACAGATTCTTCAACGTATGGACTAAGAACAATAGCTGGTGGGACCTGTCTAGGCGTTGAACACATCACGAATAGGTAAACAAATCCCAAAGTAAGTAGCCATATTGATTGAGCCACGGACGAACCTCTCTAATAAATGATTTCGTCATAATCGTAACAAAAGAAAGTGGTTCTGACACCACCTTTCCAATAAAATGGCCCCTGCGTTAAGCCGAGGCCTGATCAAACATTGAGAAATCTATTTCCTGCGGTATTCAGAACAAACTTTAGAGTTCTGGCAAATGGTGTAACCAGCATTATGGCAAAAGTTAGGCCCGGCGTTGTAGCAATCAGTTTGGGTGTAACAAACAACTCCGTCTTCATATCTTACACAATCATGATTTGCATCGAACCAGAAAGCGTAACCAAAAATAGCGGCTGCGGCCAGAATACCCACAACAGAAGGAATAAGAATGACACCATTCCAACTTGCTCCTTGATTATAAAAGTCCTTAGTAGATTCGCTCAGTATACGAGCAAGTTCTTCGGGAGAGCTTGTTTTTGGTATCATGCTCATTTTTAACTTAAGAGCTTCCATCGTTTTTTTGTTAGGTATCTTTTGTTCAACAAGTTTTATGATTTGTTCTGCGGTCAGCCCATCATTGTCCATAAGATATTTAACCTTACCGAAAAAGAGCTGAGTCTGATTCTCATAGAATTTTTGATCTTTTTGGTCCCAATCAACACTTAAGGTGTAATGGAAATCATCAAGATGTTTTTCAAGTTCTTGGATTGTGCCAGCAGCGGCCAGAACGTTGAAAGAGAAGCAGAAAGCAATGAGAAGTGAAATCAACTTCATAAGATGTCTCCATGTGTAAAAGGGGGCATTCTAGTCAATTTTCAGCAATAGGCAAGGGGGTGCTCAGAGCGAGTGAGGTAAGCTTATGATGTTCAGCTTATTTAAATAGCTTATGGCCTTAGAAGTTCCATATTGATCACTGTTTTTTTAAGCAAAGGACTTCTCTTAAATGCCTCACACTGATCTTTCTCAAGTCGATCATTTATAAATTCGGGAACTCCCGACATCAAATTCTTTTCAAGGCCAGGCCTGTGGGAAGAAGCTCCCAAAATATGGCCTAGTTCATGGGCCAGAACATTTTGTTTAGGGTTTTTGTTACGAGTTATCCAGACAGTATTCAGGCGAGGCGAGCCTGGTGGCTCAATGGAGGCATCCCATGAGTAGGCCAGTTGGCCTTCGATATTAGAACGAATGAAATAGACGACAGGTTTTTTAGTTAGAGGAGTGAGTCGCGCCATATGGTCATCTTCTCTAATGTTATAGTTGATATCAATTTTGTTTTGGGGAGCATCTGTGAGAATCATTTTTATCGGAGAAATGTTTATGCCACATTGTTTAAAGATATGTGTTGCTTTTGAAATTTGATTGAGAACATCCTTTTCAGTCCATCCTGTTTTTCTGAAGATCACCATGTTTAATTCAAATTCGTGAGTGAAGTAGGTGCCAGGGGCCGGTTTTAATTGTTTAAACTCTGGATTAATAAATCCCGCTGTTTGCCAAATATCTTTTTCATTTAAAGAGTCACATAATATCGCTTCGAGTTGTTGGGCCCAAGTGCTTAAGCTCATGAAAGATAAAAAGAGTATTAGAAAAAGCGTCATGCCTTCTTTTCGACAGTTTATCTCGGAAACTGAAATTGAATTTCGGTACCAAGGGAGGTCTTTTTAACGGTAAGAGAGCTGTCGTGCAACTCCATGATCTTTTTCAAACGATCTATTTCATGGGCCGCAGATGATGTTCCTTGCCCATCATCTTTTATAGAGAGAATAACGCTCTTTTCATTTTGAACCAGGCCTATGGTCAGCTGATGTTTTGCAGTCGCCAAGATAGTCTCGAAGATGTTTTTTAGCATTTGCCTTATAAGAAATTTGTCACCTTTTATGAGCGCCCCGCCATCGGCCATAAAATCAATTTTTATTTCATGATTTTGGAAAAGTTGTAGTTCTTGTTCAATGAGATCCGCGAGAGGAAATATTTCATCTTTTATATTGTTCATAACATCTTCCTCGACAAGTTAAGAGTTCTAGAATCAGAAGAAAATAATATTTGGCCGTACAGTATTTTTAATAATGTTATATGACAGATGTTACGGAATCATGAACTAAAGATGATGAAAAGTTCCAAAATACTTAACTGTTTGAAATATCAAAGTTTGGAGGAGAGTCATTCAATCTTGGCATGGTTATTGTTATGTTTATTATAATCGATCAATTACATATACCTATGATCTTCTTCTTAATATTTGGGAAGCTACGTCAGATACCTTAAGGAGGATGTTAAGTGATCCTCCTTAAGAATTAAGTTTTCTTAAACTTTGTATTGATTAACTGTTTGAATGACGAAATCCATTTCGTCTTGAGTCATGTAAGCAAAACATGGAAGATTAATAACAGATTTAGCGATCCAGTCAGCATTTCCGTGAGAAATCTTACCACCTAGATGGCCAACAGCTCCTGGCTGTTCACTCATGGCCCCTGGGTAAACAGTTCCATACCCTATATCGTGTTTTTTAAGATATTCAATAAAATCGGTTCTTGATTCAGGAGTCATCACGGCCACTGAAAGATAACCATTCTCTTGGACATTTGCAGCTGGGCCAATGAACTTGAGCGAAGGATTTTTAATTTTTTCACGGTACTGCCTACAAACTTGGCGACGTCCATCAAGGCGAGCATCAAGATGTTTAAGAGCTTCAACTAAAAAACTTGCTTCATAAGCACCAAGACGAGAATTCCAACCAATAAGTCCATGCTCATAGTGACTTGTGCGTCCGTGATTAATGAGTTTTTGAGACGTTTGTGCAATTTCAGAACTCGTTGTAAAGATACCGCCGGCATCACCACTTGCGCCTAAAACTTTTGCTGGATAAAAACTGGTTGTGGCAACAAATGCACCAGTTAAAAGACTCTGACCTTCAATTTTTACACCAATGGCCTGAGCACAATCTTCGATTAAAATGACACCTTTTTCTTGGCACAATTTTCTGATCTCTAAAGTTTCGGGGGCGGCCCATCCATAAAGGTGAACTAATAAAGCAGCTTTAGGTTTAAATTTTTCGATGGCCTCTTTAACTGCACTCGCTGTGAGGTGGAGAGTTTCCTTTGAAACGTCAACAGTGTAAGGAATGGCCCCAACGTTAACCACGGCCTCAAACGTTGCCCAAAAAGTCATATCAGGAATAAGAACTTTATCATTTTTATTCACCCCAGCGGCACGAAGGGCAACTTGAATGGCATCTGTTCCGTTAGCACAACCCATCGCAAATTCGGTTTTAGTGTAGGCCTTTAAACT
>CAMCZE010000189.1 GCA_945885655.1 Bacteriovorax stolpii
TTCAATTCTTTCTGGATCAAGGTTAAGGTCACGGTTGTACCCAGAACCTGCTGCCAAGGTGAATCTCATGGCGTCGGCACCATACTGCTTAACCATATCCAGTGGATCAATCCCGTTACCAAGAGATTTACTCATCTTGCGGCCTTGTTTGTCTCGAACGATGGCGTGAATATAGACATCTTTAAAAGGTGGTTTCTTAGTAACTTTCATTCCCATCATCATCATACGGGCAACCCAAAAGAATATGATGTCAAACCCTGTTACGAGTGTCGTATTAGGATAAAAATCTTCAAAACGTTTCTCTTTCATCGCCACTTCATCAGGCCAACCTAACGTTGAGAGGGGCCAGAGTCCTGATGAGAACCACGTATCAAGAACATCTGGATCTTGAAAAATATCTTCGCTTTTACATTCAATACAAAATTTTGCAGTGTCTTCTGCGGCCCATTTCGCATTACAGTGGCGGCAGTAAAAAACTGGGATCTGATGTCCCCACCAGAGTTGACGAGAAATACACCAGTCTTTAGGGTTTCGTAACCAAGCAAAATAAGTATTTTCCCAGCCTTTAGGAAAAAAAGTCATCTCGCCATTTTCGACGGCTTTCACTGCATCTTCGGCCATTGCCGTTGTATTTAAGAACCATTGTTTTGATACCATAGGCTCAACGATTTCATCTGAGCGCTCGCCATGTCCGACAGGATGAATGTGTTCCTTTTTCTCAAGAAGAACATCAAGCTCTATCAAAAGACTTTCTACTTTCGCACGGGCCTCTTTAGGTTTCATTCCTTCAATTTCAGGAGCATTTTTATTAAATGTTCCGTTGGTATTAAGAATATTAATAATAGGAAGGTTTTTACGTTTACCGATCTCAAAGTCATTAAAGTCGTGCCCGGGAGTTACTTTAAGAGCACCTGTCCCTTTTTCAATATCCACGTGATCATCAGCGATGATGGGAATTTCACGATTACAAATAGGGATGATGGCCGTTTTACCAATGAGATCTTTAAAACGTTCATCATTTGGATTCACAGCAACAGCCGTATCAGCAAAAATAGTTTCCGGACGAGTAGTGGCAATCACCAGAGAAAAATTTTCATCTTCTTTTACTTTATAACGAAGGTAATAGAAGTTACCTTTGATCTCTTTATGTTCAACTTCAGCATCAGAGATTGCCGACTGAAGAAGTGGATCCCAGTTTACGATATAATCGGACTGATAGATAAGCCCCTCGTTAAAGAGCATCACAAAAAATTTTCTAACAGCTTTATTTGGTACTTCATCTAAGGTGAATGTCGAATAATCCCAGTCACAAGAGACACCCATTTTTTTCTGTTGGTTAACAATCTCAGTTCCATATTGTTCTTTCCATTCCCAGATGCGGCGAGTGAATTCTTCACGACCAAGATCATGTTTGTTTTTCTTTTCCTCTTTCCAGATAAGTTTTTCGACAACCGCTTGAGTTGAGATGCCGGCGTGATCGGTACCAGGAATCCAGAGGGTCTCAAAACCTTTCATTCTTTTGTAACGAATGAGAGCATCTTGAGTCGTGGCATCCAGTGCGTGACCCATGTGGAGTTTACCCGTTACATTCGGTGGTGGCATGAGGATAGTGAAGGTTTCTTTTTGTTTCCCTTTTTTTGGTTTAAATGACTTCGTTTCAAGCCATTTTTGGTACCACTTATCTTCAGCACCTTGGGAGTCAAATGTCTTTGGTAAATCGTTTTGTATTTCCATACCTAGTTTCCTTTAAAGATTCTTGTGATTTTTTCCATGTCTTGAATTGAGACGTTTTGTTGTTCACGTGTCTCTAAATTTTTAATCTGCACTTCATTTTTATTCATTTCTTCATCACCCATCAGGACGATAAAGCGATAATGTTTTTTTTCGGCCTGGGTAAAAGCTTTTTTCGGTTTAGTTTCCCCAAACATGAGTTCGGTACTGATGCCAAAAGAGCGAATTTTCTGGGCCAACATAAAACATTCCTGTTCAGCAGCAGGAGAGATATACGCCATGAGCACATCCACGGATGCTTTTACTAAATCTGGGAGAAGTTTATGAGTTGTGAGAAAATCAGTAAGCGTCACTAAGCCTAATCCAAATCCAACTCCAGGCAGAGCAGGCTCATTAAAAATCTGTAAAAGGTTGGCGTAGGCACCACCTCCAGCAATGGCCCGGCGGTTTTCAGGATGTTTATCAAAAATTTCAAATACCACCCCTGTGTAATAATCCAGGCCTCTCACGATTGAGGGGTCAAATTTAACATAGGTGGTGAGAGCAAATTTTTCTAAACGATTTACAAAAGTCAAAAAATCCTGAGAGTCAGCCATCAAATCATTCTGTTGAAGAAACATTTTGAGATCAGTGAAGTTGTCTAGTTTTAGATACTGATAAAAAAGTTCGGCTTTTTTATCATCAGTGATGATAAGTGCTGTCATTTTTTTTATGGCGGCTTCATCAATTTTTTTTACTTTATCAGCTACCTTGTAAAGCTTTTTGGCCTCTTCGGGACTCAGACAAAAAAGTTTTTGAAAAATATTATCAACCAGACGTCTGTCGTTTAAAAGAATTTCAAAATGTTCATGAGTGGCCCCAAGGCCCTTCATGATCCCCACAGCAAGTTGAAGAATTTCAATTTCTCCTAGGCCTTCTGGTGCTCCGAAAATGTCGGCATTGTATTGCCAAAACTCACGTAAACGTCCTTTTTGTGGCTTTTCATATCGCATAAGATTTGGAATGGCATACCAACGGAATGGTTTTGTTACTTCCCGATGAACTTGAGCGGCCATTCGCGCTACGGTTGGAGTCATTTCAGGACGAATGGCCACTTTTCTATCACCACGGTCAATGAAAGAATAAATCTGATCATTAATGAGCTCTTCACCTGACTTCGCCATGTAAAGTTCAACTTCTTCAAGAAGTGGTCCATCATATGGTTCGTACGCAAAATGTTCAGAAATCTCACTCATCTTATCGAAGACATAATTTCTCAGGCGCATTTGAGCAGGAAAAAAATCCTGGGTGCCTTTATAAGGTGCTTTGTTAAGTGCCATAAAATGATCCTTATCGCCGGAAGTTTGGAGCTAGAGTATACAAAAAATGGGCTTAAAAAGGTACTTCTAAGGGTCGTTAATGCTGGGCGGAAAACTAAAGTTTTTTTTCTAATTCCTTATTCACATCATCACTCAAAGGACTTAGATCGTCAGGGGCAATTTCGTTGACTGTATCCTGGGCCTTGATCTTCTCTATTCGAGATTTATCTTGAAGGGTTTCAACTGGTTGATCATCTTGCATCTTTTTAATGGCATCGGGACTTAGGTCAATAAGTTTTTGAGGGATATTAAAAAGAGTTATTTTCGTATCACTTTCTGCGGTAGTAGCAAATTTTTTGTAAAGAAGGGATCTTTCGTTAAGTCTTTCTAAGATGACCCATGAGACTTCTTTTGAGAGTTCGTTAAAATCTTCTGTTGTTAAGCCTTCCATTTTATCTACCCAAGGCAGAAGGTAACGCAGGTATTTTTCGAACCTCAGGGCCTCGGTCAGTTTTTGTCCATCAAAAGAACGGGAACTGAAGGCTTTAGTCGTGATAAGTCCAAGGGACTTACGGTGATTAAGCTCGGCCAATATCGAACGCCAAATCCATTGAGAAAAACGATTTAGGTCTTTTTGCTTTTTTTTAAAATCAGCCTCGAGTTTATCCAGAAGCATGGTGGTCATTTCAAACTGACGGATTTTACTGAATTTATATTCAAGAACATTTTTAATGACTTCATTTTTCATGAGCATAAAAATATGCTCTTTAGGTAAAAAGCCCAAATTATTGTCAAGATCCTTACATAATCCCACCATAAGAATTTTTTCTGAAGGATTGGTGATTTCGCCTTTAAGAGAATCAAACATCAACACAAATTCAAAAGGAACACGTTCATTAATAGTTTTAAAATCTTTATCAAATGAAAGTGCACAAAAAGACATCATGAATAAGGAGAGAATGAGGCTATATATCAAGTGGGAGCTCCTCTTTTTTATCTGGTATGGCCTTTAATTTATCTTCGCTGATGTTGGCATTTCCTTCGAGAACATAATATTCACCCCGATAGGGAATAAGCACGCGACCATCCATTTCTGAAAGTTGAGTAACATTGCTAAAACCAGTTCTGATCTTAAGATTTTGAGTTGCTAGATTGATCTGAGCTGCTTCAGTGGTTTTAATGTTAAGGCGCTTATGCTGTTTCGTGGTCTTAACAAAATAAATGGAATCTTCCATACAGAGAATTTGGCCAAGATCTTGAGCATTAGATGTGTAGATGGTCTCAAAACCAGCAAGATTAGTTGTGTCCGAGAGTTTAATCAACATGATTTTGCTTCCTCTTGTCACTCCTTCATAAGGAAATTCTCCAATAGCGAGATAACCTTTATCTTGACACAATTCCATATGAGTAGCATTCAGGGCACTTTTATATATGACAGTACTTTTCTGACTTGTAAGATTGTATTTAATTAAACCAGCAAAACCACTTTCATTAATATCAGTATAAATTAACGTGTCACTTGAAACCATTTCTGCATCCGGTATATGAAATGATCCGGCCTTCACACCGAGAGCAATTTTATATTTTTTAGTGGTGAGCAGGTTTTCCACAAAAAGAATTCGAGAGTTCGTATCGTAATACGTGAGCCATTCGTCTTGAAGATGAAGTTTTGGATTTCTGCCCCAGCTTATTTCCCTCGGTTTATAGTTTCCATAATCCACCACATGAATTTTATGATTTTTCATGACATTAAATTCGACGTGAGCGGCAGGAATTACTTCAACAATTAACCTCTGCTTAAATCTTGAACCACTGACTAAAAAGTTACTGCGTGAGCTATCGGTAATAAAATCGTTGTTTTTAAAGCTGCTCACCAAACCAAGAACACCTGGACGTCTTTGAACGTAAGCATATCGGCCATCCATACTAATGAAACGTAGAGACTCGAGAGGCTGTTTTGTCAGAAATTTAGGTAAAATCTCTGAAGCAAAAAGGTGAGAGAGTGATAAAAAGATGAAACTAATCAAAACCATATAACGTCCAGATTTTGAGTGGTTGATTCTTCTGATAGGCCTTCACAGCGGAATAAATATTGGCCCAGCTGATAATGCGTGGGGCCTGAAGTGAATCCACGGCGGTGCGAGTGACAAAAACAACTTTTTCTTTTTCTTTGATCATGCCATCAATGATAAATGGCAATGGAGTACATTGATTAAAACTTTTTGTTTTAAAAAATGATGGGAGAAGTTCTTCAGAACAGCCAATGCCGTGGATAATGCCACGTTTACTGTACTTAAAAAAATGAGAGATATTGGTTAAGTTACTCAAAGTCTTTCCTGTTTGTTTATATTCGGCAGTCAGGATGTACTGTTGAGCAAAACGTTCTTCTTTGAGAGTTGTTGGATAGTAATCAAAGGAGAGTCTGTTTTTTAATTTGATGAAATCGATGGTGCGATCATTATAGAGAATGCGATGTTCACATTGAGATAAAAAACATTTACTTCGTTCATAAATAATCTGACAGCCAGACTTATACTGAAGAAGAAGGGGATTAAAATCCTGGGAATCTACCATCTCGCAACGAAGAGTCGGATCTGCGCCACGTGTGAGTCTTAAAATGTTTGCCACGACTTTATCAAATCCTTCGGATTGTTCCCCGTATTGACCAAAATAAGTTTTGAAACAAACTTCTTTTTCATTCACCTTATCATCAAAACAGGCCTCAAGTTTCCAGTTCTCCTCATTATCAAATCGTTTGTTAAAATCTAATGTTTCACCAGCGGAAATGGTGGAGCAGATACCTTTATAGGCCTTGATAGGTTCTTTACTAATATTAAGAAGAAGTCGTGCCATATTTGTCACGGCCAATTGATCACTGTTACCTGGACAATCCTTATAGTTTGAACGAAGAGCCGAGAAGTTCATGGCCGTGGAAATATCATCACATTCTGGTTGGGGAGTGAGTCCATGATTTCTTCCTGCTGGATAGAGGCAAATGTCATTTTCTTTTTTCATGCGCGCAAGACACTGCTTGATCTGTGCCACACTTAACTCAGAAGTGTTATAGACTTTTTTACAGATA
>CAMCZE010000190.1 GCA_945885655.1 Bacteriovorax stolpii
CAGCTTTGGCATGATGAAAAACAGGATGGTCTTCAAGCTTTTTCAACATGATGAATTTTTTCTGTAAATTGGCCACAGAATCATTGACCATAAGTTTTGTTTCTTGCAAAAGGATTAGATGATCGGTGTAATCATTCATCTCTGAGAGAATATTGGTGGTGATTACAACAGTTCCTCCCTCTTTGGTGAATTCTTTTAAATAGTCTAAAAAATATCGCTGCCCTTCTATGTCGATCACAGAGGTGATTTCATCTAAAAATAAAATTTTCGGTTTTGAGGCCAGGGCCATCATCAAAAGAAACTGCATCTTCTGGCCTCGAGAGAGATCTGAGAAATTCTTTTTCAGTGAAATCTTTCGGTCTCTTAAAAGATGATTAAAAACTTTATTATCCCATTTCGGAAAGACTTCTCGATAAATTTTTACCATCTCTAAAAGATTTGTATAAAAATTCAGATCATAGTTTTCATGAATAAAAAACATCTCTGAGCGAGGCATAAACTCATAAGCAAAAGGATTTCCGCCCAGAACCTCAACCTCTCCACTATCCACATCTTCAATCCCGGCCAATAGCCTCATGGTGGTTGATTTACCCGCCCCATTGCTTCCAATCAAGGTGATGAACTTCCCCTCAGTGAGATCAAAACTCACATTCTCAAGGACTTTCTTTTTGCCATAACTCTTAGAAATTTTTTTTACAGATATTATTCCCATAGATACTCTTCTCGTCATTTTGAAGTTTTTCTTAAAACTAAACAAGGCAGTCAACTATTCACATCTCAAAAGAATCTGAAAAATGTTAAGAGTCATTAAATTTTTTGCAGATTTATTTTGATCTTGTAAACTTACACTATTTTCTTTTCTCAATTTCTTGAATAATTTCTAAAGCTCCCTTAATGGGAGTTTTTGAGGCAAGGATGGCCAAAGCAACACTTTGTAACACATATGTATCTGCCTTCGGCGACTTCGCAATTTCGAGAAGTATTTCTGAAGATCCCTCAAACGCAGTTTCTGAGTTTCCAATGGCAAAGGCAACACCTTGTAACACAAAAGAATCTGCCTTCGGCGACTTCACAATCTCACGAAGTATTTCTGAAGATCCCTCAATGGGTATTTGTGAGTCTCCAATGACAAAGGCAACTCTTCCTAATGAATAAGAATCACCCTTCGGCGACTTCACAATCTCTCGAAGTATTTCTGAAGATCCTTCAATGCGAGTTTTTGAGTTTTCAATGACTAAGGTAACACTCTGGAATGCATCAACACCCGCCTTCGGCGACTTCACGATCTCACGAAGCATTTCTGAAGATCCCTCAATGGGAGTTTTTGAATCTCTAATGATAAGGGCAACACCTCGTAACGAATAAGAATCCACCTTCGGTGACTTCACAATCTGATGCAACATCTTACTGGTTACAAGATCGTGTTTGGTGAGTGATTGGGTTAAGGTACTCTTAAAGTCATTGGCCGCATAATCATCTTCTTTTGTCTGTTTCAATATCATGGCGACATAAACATCTTGAATTTTTTGTTCGATACCTTCATTTGACTTATTTGTCATGCTCTTCCAGAACATGTAATAATCAATTCTTCTTAAAATTCCAAGTTCGTTAGATGATAACTTTCTCATCAGGAAATGATTCAGTTCTTGAGAATCACCAAGCTTTGTGCGAATACGAGTCAAACTTTCCACATCCCCTGACTCCATGAAACGCTGGATGAGCTCATAGATTGAGTTAAAGTTATAACCAATAAGGGATTCGTCTTTTAAAATTTCATGTAATATTTTTTCTGCTTCTTCTCCTGTTAGGGATTTTTTTAACAAGCAGTCCAGCTCCTTTGCCTTTTGAATTGA
The DNA here is from genome assembly GCA_945885655.1 of Bacteriovorax stolpii. GTDB lineage: Bacteria > Bdellovibrionota > Bacteriovoracia > Bacteriovoracales > Bacteriovoracaceae > Peredibacter. The sequence continues at coordinate 1,854 of CAMCZE010000190.1, forward strand.
TTTATCCCCACCCTTGAGCATTGAGACATAGGCGTTTAAATCTGGATTTGAAAAAAAATATTTATTTCCCTCATTAGGTGTCCCATGTTCTTTCCATGCTTGAACAAAGTTGCTCTCATTGCGATCAGAGGAGCATTCTTGGGAGTTATCCCCCGCCTTCCCAACAAGATCTAAGATCGCCAAAGAATACTTCGCCGCTGAATCTTCGCTCAAGTTTCCAGCAGGATGATCAAAATATCGCTTTCGATCATCATTTAAATGGGCAATATGAGCGATGTGAAATGGCAATGAGAACTGACTTTGTGCTTTTATTCCTGGAGCTGTTTTTGTCCAGCCAAAGACTGTCGCACGTGGAAAGATACGCAAATATCTAGATGAGAGCGGATTGTCTTGATCCAGGGTCGCAGAAAATTCCATATTTAAGTCAGCAAAACTTTGGGTCAGATGATCTTCCTGGAGAACTGCTCCAACTCTATCTGTGTGAAAATCGGCGGTATCATAGGTCTCGATTTTTCCGACACCCAAAGTGCGACAACCCTGCAGCCACAAGGCCTTAATCTTTGAAAAAAACTTCTCATACTTTGCATGACAAGATATCTTTTCCATAAAAGAGACATCTAGGTTTGAAGACGCATTCTCCCCTCCAAAACTTCCTGTATGATGTCCTGAGATTACTAATCCGTCACACTCAACACCCGACTTTACCATCTCTTCGAAAGCATCAGAGGCGTTGTCCCCTTTGGTCATGAATTCTTGGACTTCAATAGGAACCTTGGCACGTTTGTTAAGCTTGTGTGTGAATTTCTCCATTTCTGTGAATTCGGCCGTATTGTTTAACGAAAAATAACAAATACGAACGGCCTGCGCGGAAGATATAAAGGACAGTAATAAGAAAAGAAATAGAAATTTCATTTGAACCTTATCGTCTATGGGTCCGCCTTGGTTAAATAAAAAGCTAAAAACTCAAGTAAACATACTTCGTTTTCAGCCTCTACTCAAAGGTACGTGACAACTTTTCCTTAGTACTTTAGGCTAATAGGATGAAAAATTTAATCTTGAGTTTGCTGCTTTTTATTCCTTACTCACTAGGAGCTGCTCCCATGAAATTTGATGATCCGTTTTTCTTTGGTGTCGCTAATGCTGCCAATCAAGTTGAAGATGGCCTTCATGATACATGGCTTGATTGGGCCAACGAAAATAAAGGTCGTGCGTTTAATAATTTTCCTGTGCCCAATGAGCGCCTGCAATTCTGGACTAAACCAGAAGTTGAAATTGATCTTGCGGCAGAAACTGGTATCCAGGTTTTTCGTATGGGTCTTGAATGGGAACGAATCATGCCGGCGCCGGGCAAGTTTGATGAAGTGGCCATTAAACGATATAGCGAAATTCTTAAGATGATTAAAAAGAAAAACATGAAAGTTATGTTAACTCTTTGGCACCACGCTGTTCCTCGATGGATTGAACAAAAGGGTGGATGGACAAATGATGAAACTCAAAAACATTTTTTTGAATTCTCTAAGAGGGCCATCAAAGAATTTAATAGTGATGTTGAATGGTGGCTGACTTTTAATGAAGGAAATATATTTACAACTCTCGCCTATTCCATCGGTATGTGGCCACCGGGAGAGAAACGTTCTCCTCTTTCTATGGCCGCAGTGGGCCCCTTCCGCGGAGATGTTGTAAAGTCTATTGATCGCATGGCCGACTCCCATATTGAAATTTATAAATGGGCCCATAAAGAATTTCCTCAGATCAAGATGGGATTTGCGCACAACATGGCCTACTACACTGGCAAAAGCTGGATTGACCGAGTGAAATCAAGTTTTGTGGATGCCTACATGAACTGGCGTTTTCCTGAGAGAGTCCGCGGCTTCATGGACTTTTTTGGATTTAATTATTATGGTGCTGAATGGCTGAAGGGAACGCAAATTGATGTTGATCCTGAAGAAGAATACTCTGAGGCCGGGCGAGCGGTTCATCCAGAAGGATTTTATCAGGTCATTAAAGAAATCGATAACCGTTTTAAAGGCATGCCGATCATCATCACAGAAAATGGTATGTCCGATTCTCTAGATATTATTAAAGATGCCTACCTTATTGAGCATTTAAAAGTGATCAACAAAGTACGATCTGAAGGTATTAAAGTTTTAGGTTATGTGGTGTGGACTCTCACCGATAACTTCGAATGGTCTGATGGTTACTGTCCTAAATTTGGTATGGTGGCCGTGGACCGTGCGAATGGTTTAAAACGTATTAAACGTGAGAGTTTTTTTACGTTTCAAAAAATTGTGAAGAGCAAAGAAATCACTCAAGAGATGCAAGATATTGCTTGGAAAAAAGTTGTTGATCATCAAGGTAAGGATCGTCCATTCTGCCGAGCTGCTGATGGGATCTCTGCACTTGATGTGCCGGTGATGCGTCCTTTCGCAAAAAAAGACTGGCGTTTTAAACGATAATCTAATCTGCGCTGTCTGGGGCCCGTCCAGCTCGGGAGTCTAAAGTGGTTGCAACCCACTTTCTAAAAAAGACCATGAGCTCGTCCCGGACATTTTCTCCTTCCAGAACCCCCAACGCGTGGGCCACAGCTTCATAGGTAGAAACCCAGGCCGGATGAGGGGCCTTCCGTAATTTATATTCTGAAATGAGTCCTTGAGGAAGCTTAACGGCCATGACTTTTTTAAAGTTATTTTCCCTCTGCCGCACCTTACGGGCCTGATGCCAATTTCCATCAGGGACGATTAAATGATAAGGCCCAGGGTGTTTTAATTTAAACTCTTCGTTGAGTTCCACAGAATCTTCATGAGGATATAAAAATAAAGGTAGACCTCGTCTTTCCAATACGGGAGCAGATTCAAAATGATCATTCATTCTACCTCGAATAATGATACAGGTTTGTTCTGGCAGCATTTTCTCAACAAACTGTGCCGTGTTGGAGGTGAGTTTAAGTTCCCTCACATGCACAATTAAAGAGAGCAAGGTCTTGATCGTAAAAGGTTTAATATCAGAACAGACACAGAGAAAAGAATTGATCTGACAATTAGGGCAACGGTTGATGTTACTCGCTCGACGCTGACTCATCTTTTTGCAAACTCCAAGACTTCTCTGACTTTTTCTAAAGTGACCTGCTGTTTTTCGCCCATAGGAGTAAATCCTCGAGCGAGCAAACGAGCGATCACTTTCTCCGTAGGATTTTCTTTAAGATCATATGACAACAATTTTGTGGGTAATCCCAGAGACTCAAAAAAATCAGACGTTCGACGAATGGCCCTTTGAATAAGTTCTTCATCAGAACCTTTTAGATCCCAAACACGTTCCGCATATTGCATAAGCTTTTGGCGTTTTTCGTTTCTCATGGACCACAACATGGCAGGTAATACAATCGCAAGAGTTCTAGCATGATCAATTCCATAGAGGGCCGTGAGTTCATGGCCAATTTGATGGGTGGACCAATCTTGAGGAACGCCTACTCCAAAGACACTGGAGAGCGCCATAGTGGCACACCACATGTGATTAGCGCGGGCCTCGTAATTATCTAATCGAGAATAAGATTTTGGGCCTTCCTCGATCAGTGTTTTTAAGACTGATTCTGCAAATCTATCTTGTAACGGGGCCTGAGCTGGATATGTTAAGTACTGCTCAAGCACGTGAACAAATGCGTCCACGACACCATTGCCCACTTGTTTTTGAGATAAAGTAAAACTCACCGAAGGATCAAGGATTGAAAAAACAGGATATAAAAGTGAATGACCGCCAGAGAGTTTTTCATCCCCTCGAGAGAGTACAAAATAACAATTCATCTCACTGCCTGTAGCAGGGAGAGTGAGCACACATGCAAAAGGCAAGGCCTTTGAGTAAGTTTGCTCACGGTTGGTTAAAATACTCCAAGGCGTACCTGGAAAAAAAGCAGCTAGTGATAAAAACTTGGCCGTATCAATAACTGATCCCCCACCAACAGCAAGAATGAAATCGATTTTTTCTTTTTTAATCAGCTCTAAGACCTCCATGGCCTTTTCATAGGTGGGATTTGCTTGCACACCACCACATTCGATGATCTCATGACTCGATAAAGCATTTTTAACTTGATCGTAGACTCCATTGGTTTTAATACTACCTTCACCAAAAAGCATTAAGACGCGCGTCTTAGGAACTAAATCCTTCAAGCGTTCGATTTGCCCTTTGCCAAAGACAACTTTTGTCGGATTATAGAATTCAAAATTTTCCATTTGGGGTCCCTACTTTTAGTGCTCCGATCCT
>CAMCZE010000191.1 GCA_945885655.1 Bacteriovorax stolpii
AAGCGACTCTTTAGAAAAACCTCAAAAAGCCGATAAGGCACTTAGAGGTTTTATTATGAATGTCATAGATTTAATTGATGTTACTGCTTGTGGAGAAAAAATACCTGTTGAGCAATTAAATATTTTTCTGATTCAGAGAGAGACACCGGTAAGTGCTGGCAAAATATTTTTATCCCACTTCATTGATTTGAGTTTTATCATTGCCTCATCTCTATTCGTCGAAATAATGATAGATCTCACAATGGGCCACTATCTTTTCACACATAGTCTTCGTCTTGCCTACGAAAATTCATCAATGCCTGTGGCCAGTCTTTTCATTTTTTCCACGATGTTTATAAGTTATTTCTTTTTCAGTTACCTCTTAAATCATGGTCAAACCGCTGGTATGTACTACTCACAAATTCGTGTTCATATGAAACCTAAAAGCTTTCGTTCTTCTTTATGCTGGAGTTTATATTCATTAGCTGTAGTGGTAAGTCTCGGTACCTTGATTCAAAAAGGCAAAGAGTGGCCAAAAAGATATGGCATGGGCTCTATTGAATCTCATGATCACCTGTATCAAGAGCTCATCATAGAAAAAGGCATCTCTCCGGTGAATCTAGTCAATCAGCTTCTCGTGGATGAACATTTTCTCTATACTCAAGAAATCAGTTCAGACACTTACAAAAAATCCGCCTAACTGCTTAGTTATTTTTTCTAGTAAAAAGTACTATACTCAACCCACTTCAGGGCAATCGCATCAAATAACAAGGATCTTCACAACCTTATCAAAATCCCCCTCGCTCAAAACCAAAGTTGGCATAGTACACTTTTATTCAAGATATCAAGGACATCCTCTTTTGATAAAAGATCACCTATAACTTGCTTCACTTCTTTGTCTTCTAACTCTTCGAGTGCAGCATAAACTTTTTCAAAATCTTCTCTTGGCTTCCCTTCTAGAAGAAACTTTTCTTTCTTTAGGGCCAGGGTCAATCTCAAAACGTCCTTAAGATGCTTACGGATTTTTTTAGGCTCTTCGTTTCGCTCTTGAAGTTCTTTAAATGCTCTCGCCTTCAAGCAAATATTTGCAAAAGGGTTAATAACCGAATACCCACCTTCACTCTTAATTGAATTCGATCGAATTAAATTAAAGTATTCATCATCGAGCAAAATGGCCGAAAGCTGAGCCTCAGAGTTATTCTGAATAGGGATTATATACTGGCCTTCTCGGAGTACAATCTCTCCACTGGCCTTTGCAAAAATTTCAACGATCTCAGGAAATTCTTGATCCATAGGCCTTGAAAAACGATAATAGCTTGGTGCTTCCTGTGTCTTCTCATTTTGTTGATACTTTCCAAGAAAAACATATTCACTAATTTTCTTATTGAATTCGGGAAAATCATTAGTAAAAAGAACCATATCAATATCTTTGGTCGCACGAAATTCTAACTTTTCATCTTCTAAACATACCGAGGCGGCCCCTCCGCCTATAATGACGTAATCGTTTTCAAATTCTTTAAAAAAAGCAGTAAAGTGTCTAAGTCCTCTCGGTAATCCCATAATTCACCTATATTTTTAATCCAACGTTTTTCAACATTTGCTCTAGTGCCATTTGAACTCGCTCATCACTATGTGATCTCAGTAAAAAGTAAAGTTCAACTGGATTAAGATACTTGTCATCTTTTGCAAAAAGATGAGGTGGCTCTTTTAGGACATCAAATATATACGCTGGTCTTCCAAAATCCCTGGCAGGCACTCCCCTTCTTTCTATCTCGATAAGCTCTTTATTGGTTATTGCAATATGCTTAACCTTTGAATCTGCGAGATCAGAGTAATGTGCAAGAGCTGTTTCTCCAGAAAATATAAAATCGCCCTCAATCATATAATAACCTTCAACGGTCTTTGAAAAGCGCTTCGAAGACATACTCTTGAGTTCTTCCCATACTTCCTTTCTATCTTTGAATGTCACAAGACGATTTGGGCCACTTCCGGTCACGTCAACGTAATTTAATTTAATCAAGTGATTTATGGCCTGTGACAATTTAGACTTAGAACATTGAAATTGATTATTTTTCAGTATCATTTCCAGTTGATTTAAATTGAAGCCTTCCCTCACAATAAAGCCTGTTAAATACCCGGCCAGAAGTTTCAATTCAAAAGCGGTCAATTCCAGGTCAATTGTTTTCGATTTGATTGCCTTCGGTATTTTATAGTCAAAAAGTTTTATTCCCAGCATTGGTGCAAAAAGAGACTTATCCTTATAGATGAAAGGAATATTGTTTTTTACGAACAATGATCGATATTTGGGATTCAACTCATCTGCAACCAAAAGAACAATTCCTCCCAAACGTTTTTCAATCTGAAGAAGAATGTTAGTCAGTTGATCAAATGGTAGGGCCTTTTGTGGACGTACCAAATAGATATGCTCTTCCCGAGATAGCTTGATTCCATAAACCTGAATCGTCCTACTCATCCACACAGGAAAAGCATCTAGGTTAACAAGATCTGATTTAAAGTGTGCCTTGCTTCCGTGTATAAGTTCCTCAAGTAAATCGATCGCTTTCATAACTCAATATTATCAAACATATATGGTATATCAACGTATATTTATTCATGTGTAAATATACGTTGATATTATGCATATGCCTGATTTTACATAGTATTAATATCGTCACCATTTTGTAGCATTTTAGTGAAAAAACAGTATCTATCTGAAATCACTTGAATAACTGTAAGAATAACGAACTGTTTTTCCTTAGAGAAAGACCAACCCTACTCGTGCTTCTTTTGAATCTCGAGTAGTCGTTAATATACGTCTCGTTCCTTGAAATCGATCGATGCCTTCGACTCTTACCAGCAACTGCATTGAGAAAATGCGTACTCTATTTTCACGGTCTGCAAACACCCACGATCCGTGGTGTAATGAGCATGCCAACTAATTGATTTTAAGTTTGGGTGGTGAAGCTGCACTAGAATTGATTTGTCTCTAAAGACGAGTAGCCTTTAGTCTTTCAAAAATAAATAGGAGTCAAATATGAGTAATCAAAGTTTTGTGGGATGGGATACAGAAGATCACTTAAACACTTTTGATTTCTGGAATCCAATGACTGACTTTTACTTCAACTATGTATATGGATCATTTGCAGAACAAAATTATTTAAAAGAAGCGATAAATGATTCTCAAAAGAAAAATATTTTAGATGTAGGTTGTGCTACTGGTACAACCTATCGTTTTTTAAAAAGTAACAATGCATTTCCACGCTTAGAATATTCAGGCCTAGATTTATCAAGCACGGCAGTGAATAAAGCTAAAAAACTTTACCCTGAAGGAAATTTTGTAAAAAAAGATCAAGAACCACTCAAGGACTATCTTAAAAAAACATATGATGTTGTTTATTCTCGAGACACTATTATGCACCAGGAAGACCCACTGACATTTCTTGATGGCCTTATGAAAAGTGCCAATGAAACCCTTATCGTTCGAACCAGAACTAGAGACAAGGGTGCAACTTGTTTTGATTTTACCCAATCCTGCCAGATGCATTATGATAAATTCTGGATGCCTTACATCGTTTTAAATATCGATGAATTAATCTCGGCCATTAAAAAAGATCCTAGGGTCTGTGAAATAAAAGTTAATAGATCTTACGAAGTACTTGGTGGACTTAATTACCGTTTTTTACCTAAAGAACTATATCTTACTGAGGCCGGGGGGGCAGAAACCGCTATCATGATTAAGTTCAATCCTAGTAAATCCAAAAATGATCCTGAAATTATTTGGGATAAATCACTTGAGGGACACAACCTCTTAAGATCTCAAAAAATCAAAAGAGGAATTTTATCACTTCTAAATAAATTCACGCCCTAAATTTATGATTTAAATTTTTATAAATTGATCATTCACGATTACCAAAATCCACTGCTGAACCAGACTCTCGTAGTCAGGCCAACTCAAAAATCTCGATGTACAACCTGCCCATTGAGACTATACCCAAGACACTTGGTATAACAGACAGTAAAAATACTATTTCTGCAAAATGTTCAATCAACTAGCCATTTAAAACCAAGCTCTTTCGTTTGGGCCGGATTCGGTTTAGAAGGAGCACTTGCCATGAGATCCGTGGCCGAAGCTGTCTTAGGGAAAGCGATCACGTCTCGAATAGAATCTGTGCGTGCTAACTGCATCACCAGTCTATCCATACCAAAGGCCATACCAGCGTGCGGAGGTGTTCCATATTTTAATGCTTCAATAAAAAATCCAAACTGATGCTGACATTCCTCAGGAGTAAGTCCTAAAAGTTCAAACATGCGGCTTTGTTGTTTATTATCAAAGATTCGAAGTGATCCACCACCAAGTTCATAACCATTACAAACAATGTCATAAGCATAGGCCTTAACATCTTTTATTTTGGATTTATCATTTGAATAATACAGCTCAATATCTTCATCTTTAGGACGTGTAAAAGGGTGATGTTTTGCACCTAAAGTGCCAGCATCTTCATCATAGTCAAAAAGTGGAAAATCATAAACCCATAAAAAAGCATAAGCATTAATATCAAAAAGTTTAAAAAACTTACCAAAATGACGTCGGAGAGCATCTGCACAGTCATGTACGATATTCTCTTTTTTATCAGCACAGAAGAACCACAATCCATCCCCTTTTTCGGAAGATTTTTCATAAAGAGCCGCTAGAACGGATGGATCAATAAATTTAGAAATTCCTCCACTTAACTGATTATTTTCAACTTTAAACCACGCGACCCCTTTACCGCCATAAGGCTTAACAATCTCAATCAGGCCGTCGATATCCTTACGAGCTAAAGTCCCCATTTTCGTTGGGATAAAAATGGCCTTAATCATACCACCCGTTTGAGCGGCTACTTCACTAAAAGTTGTGAAGGCAGAGTTTTTAAATAATTCCGTGGCCAAGATATGTTTTAAATCAAAACGAACATCTGGTTTATCTGAACCATAATCCCTCATGACTTCATCATAAGAGATAGACTTCATTTCAAAACTCTCCGGCAAATCAAAAATATTTCTGATCATCTCTGTTGCAAGATTTTTCATGTAATCAAGAGTTGGAAAAGAAACTTCGATATCAATCTGCGTGAACTCTGGCTGACGATCCGCTCTTAAATCTTCGTCTCGGAAACAACGGCAAATCTGAAAGTACTTATCCGTATTTGCAATCATGAGAAGTTGCTTTAGCGTTTGTGGAGACTGAGGAAGCGCATACACGCGACCAGGATGAACACGAGAAGGTACAATATAGTCACGGGCCCCTTCAGGAGTCGTTTTATATAGGATAGGTGTCTCAACTTCGGTAAAACCCAAATTATAAAGGGCCTGACGTGCCTTACGTGTTGTGTTTGATCTAAGGGTAAGGATGTCTTGTAATTTTTTTGAACGCAGATCAAGGTAACGGTAACGAAGTCTTAAATCCTCCGTGGCCTGAACCATCCCATGAGGAAGGAAAGGAACTTCTTCGGCGTAAGAGAGAAGTTTAATTTCTTCAACTTGAACCTCTATAATTCCAGTGTCCATGCCAGAATTTTTAGCAGATTCAGGACGAGCAATGACTTTACCTGTTGCCATAAGCACAGATTCCAATGAAAACTTTTTAAGATCGTTAAGATCTCCTTTAAAAGCTTCAAAACCTAATTGTGTGACTCCATATTTGTCCCGCAAATCAATAAAGTGAAGACTTCCAAGATTACGATATTTATTCATCCACCCACAAAGAGTGACTGTTTTACCAATATCAGATTCTCTTAATTCACCACAATGATGCGTGCGTAGGGAACCTGGGATCTTTTTAATTTCGGCCATTGAAAAACTCCTATCCTATCTCATTTCTTATTCATAGAATCATACCTGAATCGAGGATAAACTTCATGAGAAAATTTCTTACTCTCACTCTTCTTTTTTGTTTCATAGCTTGCCAATCCGAGTCACAAAAAGAGACGACTCCACCAACATTTCCTTCTCATACAGAGATCCTCACTCCTTCCGGCACTGTCATTAAAACGAGAATTGCACTTA
>CAMCZE010000192.1 GCA_945885655.1 Bacteriovorax stolpii
GATTGATGGATTTAAGAACAACTGAATAGGTGCCTTGAAGAGAGGGCCCCGCCACTTGCTCTTGTTTAGTAGCAAAAGAAGTCGTGGCACGCTTGTCCTCTCGGTTGCAAGAAACAACTGCTACAAAGATACCTAAGAGAATAAAAAAAAGAGGGTTTTTATTTTTCATACTATTCCTCTTCTTCTTCCTCTTCTTGGGCCTGGCGTATACTTCTGTTTATACGCGCTTTAACTTCAACATCTGGAAAAGCCGTAGTGGAGCGAGGTTCAAAATGAAGAGTATTAGTGTATTTATCTGAACTTCCCATTGAAAATGCGGAAGCTAATTCAGAGTGTTTGCGACGAGCTGTTTCTACACTCATGCTTTTATCCACAATTTCATGGGCAAGGTTTAAAGCAAGAAGATTCATCTGCTCGTTGTTACAGCGAGCAGAAAGTTCTCCACGGGTTTTATCAACAAGAATTGAGCCATTATATCTTCCAATCTCATCGAGTTTATCGGCCGGAACTTTATAATGAACAAATTGTTGAAGTACATCTTTATGAGGAGTTGGGAAATTGTGAAGAACTTCATCTTTAATCACGATTGAGCGCTTAAATGGCCCTGTCTCATTCCAGACTAACATACCTGGGAGTACACCCATAGGAAGACCATATTTTTGAATCATCATATTGGCAGCTAGTTTTGAAGTTTCAGGCCAGTTGGCAATTTGTGCTTGAACACTTTCCTGAGTGATTTCTATCAAGGCGGTTTTTACGACATGATGACGTGGAGGTCCTTTATGAGAATAATGAGACGTACAACCTGTAAGGAGCGCAAGGCCTAAAGTTAATGCGGATGCAACTTGATTTGATTTCATATGACCTCCCGGTTCAAAATATGGCAATGAAGAATTAGCAAAGCTCAGGCCATGTTTTTTGAGCAAGTGTTGAGGTCTTTTGCTGTTTTTGAGGAAGTATTCCCCCTTAATGGAGGACAGAAACGGCTCACTCAACTATAAATGGTTCTATGAAATTCGAAGAATCTTTCCAAACCTTACCGACTTTTTTTATGAAACAGTTCCTCCCACTCCACTTAAGGAGGCCAAACTTATTCATGTTACTGAAATGGCCCAACAACTGGGTCTAGAATCTGTGGATCTAAAATCCTGGCTTAATGGTGAAATACGGCTGCCTGGAGATCAAAGCATTTCTACTCGATATGCAGGACATTCTGATCATGAAGGACGTTATGCATATACTCAACAGCCTTCAATTGGTATGTGGAATCTTGAGCGTTTACTCATTTGTTTTATTCATGTAGTTCCCAAAGAAAGATTACAAGAGATATTAAATTTGTATCCTAGTCATTTTGAAAAAGAATATCTTCGTTTGGCCCGATTAAAGTTAGGTCTGAAAAATCCAGAAGAAAAAGATTTTGAACTTTACATCAAACTTCTTCAAACGCTTAATCAGTTATCCATTGATTATACATTCTTCTTTCGAGAACTTTGTTCATATAAAAACCAAAAACTTAAAAAAGTTTTTGATTTTTATGGGCAGCGAGAGGAACTTAAATCGTGGCTTAAGCTCTACGATGAAAGAATTCAGAATGAAAGTATTTCAGGGCAAGAAATGAAGCTTTCGAATCCTAAATACATACTGAGAAGTTACATTACCCAAGAAGTGATTGAAGAGGTGGAAAAAGATGAGGATACAAAACTTAAAAGTTGGTTAAATATTTTGTCTCATCCCTATGATGAACATCCTGATTTTGAGGCCTATTCAGGGCCAACTCCCCCGGAGCATAAACACTATGAAGTTTCTTGCTCTTCATAAAAAGATGGCCACATCTTTGCAGGGTCATTCATAGAAAATCAGGGAGATTCCATGAAGCGATTATCATTTCCACACACATCACGAAAATTTGATAAATACGATTTTATTAATCATTCCGAGAAAGGTCCTAAGGGCCATGGGCAACGTGATGCGCAGATTTTAGAAGATGTGAAAGAAGTTCTCTATATGGCCCCTATTATCGATGCTTCAGAGGTTGAGGTGACGGTTAGAGGAGGTTGTGTGTATCTGACAGGTCTTGTTGAGAATCGTCGAGCAAAAAAAGATGCAGAGCATATTGTTGAACAAGTTTCGGGTGTTGTTGATGTACAAAATGAAATACAGATAAAAGGTTCAGAAGACTTTTTGTCCCGTTTGACTGGGGATGCTAAAATTCACCGTAAGCACCGTGGTCTTATCGGTGATAATCCTGGACTGATTTAAAACGAATATTACTTCTTAGAAAATTTTATTAAATTCATTGTGGAAGTTCTTTTCTGATTGAGGATCAGTTCTGAAATATAAAGCGGGTTCAATAAGTTCAAGTTCCATAAGAGCGTAAGTGCCTTTGAAAGGAACAAGATCCACACGTGCATAAAAAATATCATGCGTAATATTTGAAATAATCTTTTCACCCAACTTCAATAAAACAGAGTCTGGTTTAAATGATTGAATGTCCCCACCATGTTCTTCTTGAACACGAAAATCACCAGATTTTGGAATCTTAATGATGGCGTGACTAAAATGACGATTAAAATAGTGAAGGGATATTTCACCCTGTTTAATTTCATCTAAGAATGGCTGCAGCATCCAGTCTCCCGGATACAACTCATTTTTAAAATTCATTTCTCTAATATCTTCTCGAGTAAGAACGAGCGTTTTATATGCGGATGCAGAGATGCAAGGTTTTATGATGAACTTTTCAGCTTTCCAATCAGCAGGAATGGATATGGTGCATGGATATTTTAAGAATACAGTGGGAACTATAGTAACACCTTTATTTTCAAGCTCTAAAAGGTAACCTTTATGGCAATTCCATTGCACGACATTCACAGAATTGATAAGGCGTGTGAGACTTGAAATGTGTCGAAGTGTTTCTAAGAATTCATTTAGTCGTTTATAATAATCCCAAGTGGTTCTGATGATGACCACATCAAATTCTTGCCAATCCGTCGGAGCATCCCAGGGAATATTGGAGACTTTATATTGTCCCTGAGATTCAAGTTCCTGAGCCAAAAGCTGGTCGTCAGCAACAAAACCATCAAGATTTGAACAAGTAAGGAAGGCTATTTTTTTCATAGACTCCAGTTTACACTAACCTCCATGCCATCATCAATAGGTGTGGGAATAATCATGTATGCCGATTTTTCCAGTTCATGAGCTCGAAAGCTTGCGCGGGCCCAGAAAGATCCAAGAAAAGCTCCTCCAACAACGTCGCTAATCCAGTGACGGTTTTCTTTAATTCGTGAGACTCCAATGGCCCCGGCAAGAAGATATCCAGGAATTGCCCCTCTCAATCCATATGAATAGGCCATGGAACCAGCAAGAGCAAATGCCGAAGACGTATGTCCTGACGGAAAAGAAGAGGGCCAGGGCAAAAAGTCAGAACGGTTACGTGGGCGATGTCTTCGCACAGTGGCCGTGATTGCAATATGTGAAGCAGAAGTCAGGATGAGGGCCATGGCACTTTTAATCCCATTATTTTCATCTATAAAATATTGAGTTGTCACTAAGGCCACTCCGGCCAAACCATTTCCAATTTTACCTAAATCTCCGGCCATTTTTTTACTCATCCAAAGATTTCCTCCATCTTCTGAAAAATCAAAAGTTTTTCCGTCATACTGATGAATAATAAAAGTTGAGGCAAGTGCCGATGCAAAAATTGTGACACCTGTTCTGTCATAGGATTTTTTGATTGTTGGTTTAAGTTGGTCTTCCCAGACCCATGGAAAAAATGGTTTGCCATGGGTTGGATCGGACCAAACAAGACTCGGAAAAAGAAACATGATGAGTATGAGCGTTTTTAAAAAAGGCGTCTTTAATTTATAAAGGGAAAGGCCAACCGCACCTCCAGAAACGTGCATTGGGTAATGGAGCCCATCACAGATGCGGGAGAGTCCTGAACGAGGGCCATTAAAAACTGGATTGGACCAATCCTTATTTATCATGTCTAAAATCTTTTTATTAAATCCCTGCATATTAAAAAATGAGTACTCCAATCATAAAATAGACACTGACAAGGGTTGATTGATCAGTCTCACGACTGATCACTTTCGGAACGTCTCCGTCCATATGTATGGCCTCACGTTCTTGAAGACTTTGAAGTGTCGCAGAAGTTTCTATGAACCAAAGAAGTCCATCTTTTCTTTCAAACATCTTTCCTACAGCAAATCCATAAACAGGACCATCAAATTGAAGCCGCGATGCCTTGGTGCCTTTATATTCTGCAGGTGGGTGTCCATTAAAAAAGACGACTGTGGGTGCTTTGCCTAGGAAGGGACGCACATAATATTCTTTCATGCGGTAGCGCAAACCAAAGGTAATAAGAGTGTCCCATACCAGATATTCGCTAATACGATTAAATTTAACGTTGGAGCTCCACTCAATGGCAAAACGATTTGTGAAATAATAACCAAGATCCGTTTTAAAGTTGAGACCAAAGGCCACAGTTTTAAAACGTTCATCAGCATCATAATAAGTAGAGTTAAGCCCACCACCCACATTTAAATGAAGACCCTTACTCCAGTAGTCAGGTCTGAATTTATATTCATCATCATGATTTTTTGCATGAACAAAATTAAGGCATAAAAAGATTAAGATGTAGATGTTCATATTAAAAACGCACCATAACAAAGGCGCCAATAGTTTCCCTGTTTAAAATAGGAACCGCAGCCATTTTTTCACGAGCAAATTGAGGGATAAGCGTCATTGGATTTAAAAGATAACCTAGAGTATGTCCGTACCAAGTATTTAAAGAATGAAAATAGTTACTGGCCTTCTCTGAACCAATACCAACGACTGTCCCAAAAACTGGTGTTTGGTAAATATCTTGATAGCTTGGTTTCTCAGTAGCGGTTTCAATAGTGAATTCAAAAGCAAGGGAGGACATAAATGACCAAAAAAAAGCATCTTTTTCTGAATAATGACGAGAGCGATAGAAGAGATAATAATAGTTGCCTATGAGTGAGTGTTTAAAGATGTTGTAATCAAAACTGTCTTTATCAAAACGAGGGCGTAGAGGATTGGTGTACCAGTTTTTGACGGAGCCTTCTTTTCTAAGAGTGTCTTCTTGAGAGTAGAAGTAGAAGGACCATTGAAAAGCATACATGGCGCCGAAATTGAAAATTTTTTCTTTCACTGGAACAATGATTCGTCCTTCCGGATTATAGTCAGGGAAGGTTCCACCGTCTTTACTGTGGTCATTTGCGAAAACATTGAAGCAGGATAATAGAAGTGAAAAAAATAATGCGATTATAAAAAATCTCATGCAGAATAGTCGCTCAAGTAGACATAAAACGCACCTTATTAATCCTTTAATTTTAATCTGATATTTACGTATCTAACAACGTCTCTAAGTAAGGTGATTTTAAAGATTCTGCACGTCGTTCTTTGTCCTCCATGTAAGGATGTTGCTAGATATTTTTTTACAGGATCTTATTTTTTCCTATTAAGATGGGAGAAAATGAAGCGTCACGCCAATGGCATAAGTGTACAAAATATTGGATTTGAATTCACCAATAGTTTGCTTTTCAGAGTTCCTGGAAGTGCCTTAGGATTATTTATCTTAAGTTTAAAAAATGGAGTTAGATGAAAATGATAATCGTCGTCTTTTTATCCTTTATTTCATTTTCTAGTTTTGCCACTAATACTTTGATGTGGTGATTGTTTCACTCATAAACACTCCACAATCGCCCGGCACAGGAACCGGAGTGTTTATAAATTTTAATAAATTTAATCAACTTCTCTTTTACCTCTATTTTTGTGGGTTGTTTGTCGCGGTGCGATCTGCTATGATGTCAAAACTTATCCGGGGGTGCCCAGGTTTCGACGGGGAACTAGAAGGATTGAGTGCGTGCAGAGGTTGATCGAAGGCCTCTTAAAAATCGATCACATTTTAATCGGCAACGATTATGCAATGGCTGCTTAATT
>CAMCZE010000193.1 GCA_945885655.1 Bacteriovorax stolpii
ACTGAAATTGTGGAAAAACACGAATTTTATCAAAACAACGAAGTCATTTCAAAACCAAAAAACTCTTGGGAGATCATTTTTGCTTTTATCTATCCTGATACTTCTTTAAACCTCCATAAAGATTGCGTCTATTATAAAGTGCCGGGCGATGGAGCTGGCATTTTAAAAGTGAAAATATCAAAACCTGAGATACCTTGTGAGAAATTCCGTTATGATCCCGGCGACATAGAAGTACGTGATCTGAAATCATTTCAGTTCACTATTTCTAAGACCTCAGTTTATTTTCATTTAACTTATACTAATTTTAAGTCAGATCGCTGGGATATGTTTTTAATGAATAATTTCACTGCTCCTGAAATTCAATATTCTCTCTCTTCGGCGAAATTGCAGTCTCCTGAAATTATCATGGTGGCCAGCGGGGGAGAAAAAAACGAGGCTAAAGAAAACTTGAAAGGCATCTGTCATGATATTGCTGAGGACTGTAGCGAAAAACTTCCTTCAGTATGTCATAAGTGCTCTGAAGGTTGGTTTGAGATTCCTAATGGGTGTGCGATAGGTCCGAAATTTTGTGGTGTCCAGGAATGTGGTGGAAAAAATCGGCCAGCATGTCGTCGCGGTATGAAATATCAGAGAAATAAAAAAACGAAATTTGTTTGCAGCGAAGACTCTAGTTTTGCTTACTGCTCAAAAGGCTTTTCTGTCGAATGCGAAGGTGCTTTGGCCTATTGCCGTTAACGATTAATCGCAGACATTCTGACACTCACATCATCACCATCCTTCGGTAGATCGTTCCATGAAAAATGGGGCAGTGTTTTGGTGTTGGATTTAAGAATTTCACGTTTTAGAATAGGATGTTTTTGTAGGGCCTCAAGGTCTGAAAGAAGCTTATAAGTCTTAGATGCTTGAATTGTCTCACCTGAAACGAGTAACTGAAGGTGTTCTCCTTGGAGTGAAAAAGGAGATGGTACCCAGTGAGAAGTTAGAGATTCGTTATAATTTTCTTCTAATAACTGGATAAGATCATTACCACTTAATTCAATCACTAAAAGTTGTGATTCTTTAGATGTTGGGGGAATGAAAGAGATATCGGCGTTAAAAAGATTGAGGGCGTGATTAATTTCTGTTTCAACAATCTTTTTATCAGAAACGTCTTCATTTTTAGAAGTGACATCCGGAATAACCGGTTCGCCAAGGAAGTGTGCTGGAACTCTTAATTTATGATTGACCGTGGGATCTTCAGTGTAACAGTCATTGGTCTCTTTAAAGAACTCATGACAAAACATGATTGGTTGGTGAACCACTGTTTGATCACGAAGAATTTTTTTATCTTTCACATTAATAAAAAATTCTGCAAAGCTGAAACTCTTTCCGTTTTCAAAACTGCTTAAAAGAAGAGTTCCATTGACAAAGTTTGCCATCTTCTCGTGGTGGCGTCCACCTACAACCACATCAACAAGTTGTGGAGGTAGTCTCATGAGATATTCTCCCATGGCACCATTTAGATCACAGAGGTTGGGACGAAGCGGTTCAAAGTTTACCTTATTAAGAGGAAGCTTTTCATTGGCCGCCAATTCATGGCCACAATTAACACCCTGATGAGTAAGTACAACAATAATGTCTGCACCTAGTGATCTCATCAAACGAGCGTGACGGAGGGTGGATTGAAGCATATTTTCAACAAAAAAACCGACTCTATTATTTACGGGAGTCTGCGGTATTATATCATCAGGAATGAGGCCAATAATTCCAACTTTTACACCACCAACTTCTTTGATGAGATAAGGTTTTGTTCCTGGCCATTCAACCACCCGTGCGGTTTTAAGTTCATATAAGTTACTTAAAAGGAGTGTGGTTGAAGAACTCTGAGCGAAATTTTTAAAAAGGTTGGCACTCGAAGAAATTGAAGCAGGAAGTTTCAAATTAAAATCATGCAGTCCAATTGTTACAGCATCATATTTAAGTGTGTCATAAAAATTTTTAACTGAATCAAGGTCACTACCAGAAAAAATATCACCGGAGTCTACCATGACAACATTGTTGTACTTTTTTCTAAGAATATTGAAATAGCCTTCAATAGTTTTAATTCCACCAACATGAACTGATTGTTTATCCTGAGAATAATTATCTCGAAAAAAAAGTGTTTGAGTACTGTACTTTCCTTGAACATCATTTGTGCCGGCAATAACGATACGTTTAACGTTTTCGTTGTCTTCAACACTTATGGCCTTAGGACTTGAATACAGTTCCTCATGGCCTTTATGGGTCTGATTTTCTATTTGGTCTTTCTTGAAAGAGCAACCTGCAATCAAGAAGATGAGAAGCAAACAATAATTTGTCATTCAATTCACTCTAGTAAGATTGGATTTTACTAAGTTTATTATAAGACGATTTAAGGGCAGAAACTAGAAGGGCATAATCTTGTTTCCCGTGTGAATAGCTCAGGCTTATCCGAATTACACTACGACCAATCTCTTCTTTTACACCCATGGCCTTGAGTGTAGCAGATGTTTCTGGTTGGTTGTCTGCACAAGCAGCGGAGGTTGTAACAAAAATGTCGTGACCTTCAAGTTCAATTTGAATCGCCTGTCCATGAAGACCAGAAAATCCGATTAAACTTGTTCCAGATAACCTTTCATTGTTTTCACCAATAATAGTTACTTGAGGGTAAGCATTTTTAAGTTCGGCTTCAAATTCTAAACGTGCCTTTTTAAGTTCTTTCAGGTTGTTTGTATTTTCGTAAAAGTCTTGTAGGGCAACGGCCAGAGTTTCAATACCTAAATAATGTTGAGTGCCACCACGGACACCTCGTTCTTGGTGACTGCCATAGATATAGGATTTAAGTTTTGTAGGTTCTTTCACCATCACAAATCCTGTTCCAGTAAGGGCTCCGACTTTATGTCCAGAACAAACTGCAAAGTCGGCTCCAGATTTTCCAAAATGAAATTCACCTTTACCGATTAGTTGAGTTGTATCAGAAAAAAAATCCACCCCTGCCTGCGAACAAAGTGAAGCAATCTTTTCATAAGGTTGGATAACACCTGTTTCATTATTTGCGGCCATAATGGTGACTAAGGCCAGTTTACCTTTATGTTTGTTCATCAATTCTTCAAAATGACTTAAATCGATTCCTCCCGTTGAGGAGATATTCACCATCTCAATTTTAAAATTTCTTCGTTTTTTAAAAAACTCCAGGGATTTATGAACCACGACGTGTTCTATAGGACTTGTAATAACGACATTTTTTTCTTGAGAGGTATATTCCAATACTGAGTGAATAACATTGGATACACCTTCAGAGGCCCCTGAATTAAAAAAGATCTGATCTGGGTAACAGCCCATGACATTGGCGATAATCTCACGGCACTTTTCAATACCCTGAGCAACTTTTTGTCCCATAGAATGAATGGCATTTGGGTTTGCAAAAAGATCCGAATCCAAACGTTTTTTTAGATACGTTTTTACCAAGGGAAGAAGTGGGGCAGAGCCGTTATAGTCAGCATAAATCATGATTGAGTCCTAAGAAATAGAGAGCATCTGATCCAAGGCCTTTAAGGCGAATTTTTTAGTTACATCATCTACAGTGATAACATTTGTTGCTTCACCTCTTTCAATGGAGCGATAACTTTCAAGTAACCATCTTGGTCTTATTCGGTACATGGTTGTACATAAACATTGGTAGGGTGAAAGTGAAACGATGTCTAAATGTGGAAATTGTTTGGCCAATCTATTAACGAGATTAATCTCTGTTCCCACAGCAAACTTACTTCCAGCGGGAGCCGCTTTAATATGATTGATGATAAAAGAAGTTGAACCAGCAAGGTCAGCTCCCTGAGTGACTTCAAAGTTACATTCAGGATGAACGATAAGAGTCCTCTCAGAATCTTTTTGTCGCCACATCGTAATGTGATCTTTAGTGAAACCTTGGTGGACAGAACAGAATCCATACCAAAGAATGACTTTGGCTTTTTGCACTTGTTCAGGTGTTAATCCACCAAAACGTTGGCGTGGATCATAAACCACCATGTCTTCAAGTGGGATACCTAATTTAAAACAAGTGTTTCTGCCTAAATGTTGATCCGGGAAAAAAAGTAATTTCTCACCCTGAGAAAGTCCCCAAGTAATAACCTTTTCTGCATTGGAAGAAGTACAAATAGATCCGTTGTTTTCACCGACAAAACTTTTTAAAGCAGCCGTACAATTTATGTAGGTGATTGGGATAATCTTCTCAGAAGTGCAAGAATTAAGATAACTCCAGGCCACATCAATCTCACGGCGATTGGCCATATCGGCCATAGAACAACCAGCACGTAAGTCAGGAAGAATAACTTTCTGAACAGGAGTTGTGAGCATGTCAGCAGTTTCTGCCATAAAATGCACACCACAGAATAAAACATACTCAGCATCTTTTAAATCAGCAGCTTTACGAGCAAGCTCCAAAGAGTCACCAGTAATATCGGCATAAGCGATAACATCATCCTGTTGGTAGTGATGTCCAAGTACAACGACTCGGGAGCCTAATCGCTTTTTGATCATGGAAAGCTCAACTAAAACTTCTTCATCGCTCAGTTCGCGAGAGGAGATTTGAGGCAAATGATCTTTGGTTTTTAAATCACCATAAATATCAATCATACATAACCCTTAAAATAGTGCCCCTACGATACTCTTTTTCAAGGATTGGGGCAAGTTTAGCTTTGCGCGTTGGGCCAATTGGTATTTGTTTGAATGCTTTGCGAAAATATCTTTCTTTTTCTGCACTTGGCCCTTTGACGAAGCGTAATCGCTTCCTTAGACTTTTAGGTAATAGGACCAATTAACGGACCAGCTCTTTCAGGGAGGAAACGGGTATGAAAATTATCACGATAGGTAATAACAAAGGCGGCGTGGGCAAAACCATGCAATGCTATCAACTCGTCTGTCACCTGGCCAATAAAGGACACAGAGTTCTTGCCATCGATTTAGATTCTCAAGCGAATCTTAGTTCTACTTTAGGAGTCAATATTCAACGAACACTCATTCCTGAGTGGCTGATTGGTGATGTAAAAGTAGACGAAATTGTGGTGGATGCCATTGGTGAATACGAGTTTTTTAAAAACATTAAGCTCATTGCCAGCAGTCGCCATATGGCGAATTTAGCAAAACTTCTTATTCTCTCAGAATCTGAAGTGCGTAAAAATGCTGGTCGCAAAGAGAGATTAATGAAGATTCGCCTAAAAGAAGTGGAAGATCAATTTGACTATGTTGTTATTGATACTCCTCCGATGCTAGGGGATGAACTTATTATGTCTCTTGTTGCTTCAAACTTGATTCTCATTCCAACTCAAGCACAAGATTATTCAATTGATGGTCTTGAAGAATTGATGGATACGTTTGAGATAATCAAAGAAACAGAAAACCCCGGTCTTGAATTTTCAATTATTCCATCGATGGTTAACCCTCGTAGAAAAATTGAGCGTCAACGTTTGGAAGAACTAGGTCAGTCGTTCAATGTTACTCCGATGATCCGCAATCTTGTGGATATGCAAGAGTCTGTTGCAATGAAAAAGCCCGTGTTCATGTTTGGTACTAATTCAAAAGGCAAACAGGATTATTTGGCCCTTTGGGATTCACTCGGACTTAATTAATTTTTAGTTTTTTCAATAGGAGTAGGCCATGGCCAAGGAATTTTCCGCACGCGTAACTAAGCGTGATCGTAAGGTTGTTGATATCACTTTAGGGATAGATGAAAAAATCCTTAAGGCCAATGATCAAAAACTTTTGAGAGGAGCTCAGCTTTCTAACATCGCTCTCAACACGATCGTTGTTCGTGATCAAGTTCGTACAAAATTTAACGAAGAGTCGCTCAGAGAGTTAGGGGATAACATCAAAGTTAATGGCCTTATTCAGCCACTTGTTATTCACCGTGAAGAAAATAAGTTTGTGCTTATTTGTGGTGAGCGTCGATTCCGTGC
>CAMCZE010000194.1 GCA_945885655.1 Bacteriovorax stolpii
ATTGTTCAGGGGCATCCTAAGGTCGAATTGCAAGGTTTTTTTTATGAAGTAAAAAATCTTAAAGCAGATGTTATGACTGGAAAAGAAGACACGGATGCACTAAATCTTACGGCCACATTAAATGCCTCGGAATTTTATTTTTCTACTGATAAACTTTCTGTTTCTGTCATTGTGAAGGCAGGCGATAAGAGCATCTCCCTTGTTCGAATTGATGTCATTGCTCCTTCGATTAGTGCGAAGGCCCACGATTTGATTAATTTTACGGCCAACTTACGAGTTTTTAATGCAAAAAATGACGGTAATGATGTTCATAAGTTTGAAATCTTAAGTACGGACTTTTCAAAATTTTTAACTCAATTAAATTCACATCCAGAGAACATTGATTTTGAATATGACAGGCTTGATATTAAATGTTCACAACTTAAGATTGGCCCCAAAACGATCAAAGTCAATTTAGATGAAGTGAAGGCCTATATCGAAGCGAATAGGGAAGGTCTTAAAGGTTTACTTCTTGCTAAAGCTGCCGCCAAGATGGCCCAAGATTTACCAGAAGCCGTTCATAAACTTGCTGATAAAATTGTGTTACCCAAAAATCGATGGATCAATGCGAAGGCCATAAAAGTGCATACCCGTATTGATCAATTTAAAAACCCTCAAGGTCACGGGAATTTTGGGGTACACCTTCCTTTAAATTTTTGTTCCCACACTCATTTTGATACTTATGGAGATGCTTGTTTAGAAAAAAATCCAGGCAATAAAATTAAAAGTCGAATTACAATGGCCATGCACTCTGCATCTGTTAAAAATATTCAAACAATGATTGAAAATGGTCAGGCCAACATTGTGGCAAGTATCTCAGAAGATCTTTTTACAAAACTTTTAAATACCACTTATGAAGCAGGTACTTGGAACAATTTCCTTAAAAAAGCGAAGGTCTTTTTGGGACCTAATAAAGTAAGGGCAAGGCTAGATGAGAAAGGAGGAACGGCCACGATAAACATAGATGTGATTTATAAAAACGAATGGTTTGAAAAAATGTTGTTAACTTTCTCTCACGTTCGGTTTTCTTTAGTGATGAAGGCTTCATTACGAGTTGAGAAAAATGAAACAGGTGAAGACGTTCTGATTGTAAGAATGGTTGATGTGGATCTATCAGATGAAACCTTCTGAAGGGGAATACCTGAAATCGATGCCTATAGCATGATTGATGCTTTAGGGATGTTTAAGTATAAAGTGGCAGAAATTATCCGTAATAAATTGTTTCATTTTAAAAACACTGATCTTCTAGTTATCCCATTACCGGAAAAAGTTCAGGGTATGGGTCTTGAAGATGCAGAGTTTATTTCAGACGGACATGGACGAATGAATGCCTATCTCAATGTAAAAGATATGAAACTTAAATAAATCATGAGTACTTTTGTGGTTCAGCTGCAAAACTTTTGGCAGCACTAATCATCTCTCTAAGACTGATACCAGCAACATAATTTCCAAAAATGGCCAAGTTTTCTTCTTTCTGAGAAAGCTGATGGAGTTTTTTTACACTGAGGTAGAGTTGCAGGTCATAGATGGGCAAGGCCTTATCCCAATGTGTGTTATCTATATGATCAATGTCATCCAGAACGAAGCCATCACTTAAACGATTAAGATCTGCTAGAATGTCTTCATTGCTTAGTTTTTTGCGAGCGATAAGGGTATATGAAAGGATGTTTTCATTATTTGTAGGAAATACTGCCTTATTATTAATGATACCAATTGAGTTGTAACCAGAATCAAGAGGGATCAGGACACCAAAAGATTTCTGTAGAGATTTAATTTCTCTTTTCATAAAAAGAGTTACTGAAGTGAGTTCTTGATAACGAATACGGGCCAATTCAGAACTGATATCAGGACGTGCATCTTTTATCAGATCCGAAGCACTTAGAGCATCAGTGCAGATGATGGTGTTGCCTTTCATCTTAAAAGGCTCTTTATAGTTAAGTTTAATGTCACCTTTTAAAGTTTCTGCCAGGCCATTGATAAGTGTTTGCATGCCACCTTCAAAAGTTACAGAGCCAGTGACTTCAAGTTTTGGCTGGGCCTTCCCATCTTTGAGCATCATTCTGATGAAGTCCCAATAAGAATCAAATTGTGCCTTTGTTCCTACCTGATGAAAAACCGTTCTGAAGTGTAGTCTTTCAGATGGAGCAGCATAAATACCACTTAGGATAGGTGACATGTAGTTCTGAACATTATCAATTCCCATAAGAGGCTTAAAAAATTCAGCAACTGTTAAACCATCAGAGATAAGAGGTGGCTTTTTATAAGCATTGAAAGCTATCTTTGAGAGTAAGGCCGCTTGAAAAGGGCGGCGAGGCTTACCGTTGATCATGAGAAGTCGTTTAATCTTTTTATTGGCAGCGATTGGCTCAAGTTTTAATTCTTTTAAAAGTTCTAAGCCATCAGAGTTGAGGTAAAGTGCATGGGCGCCCTTTTCGATCAAACCACCTGAAGTCTTTTTGGTTTGAATTTTACCGCCTACCTTATTTGAACGTTCAAGAATCGTGACTTTGTAGCCTTGATTTTTGAGGTAATGGCCTAGAGTCAGACCTGAAAAGCCAGCTCCCCATATTGTTACTTGACGATCTTCCGGATTGATTTTGCCAATAACTCTTTTCATGCTCACCAAATTTTAGTTGTTCTTAAGGTATTCCTGTAATTCACCAGATTTATACATCTCTGTGATGATATCATTACCGCCGATCAGTTTACCATTAGTATAAAGCTGAGGATAAGTGGGCCAATTAGAAAATTCTTTAAGTCCTTGTCTAATCTCTGGGTCATTGAGGATATTAAAAGTATTAAATGAGACTCCTAAATGTTTGAGGATCGCTACCGAATTGGCAGAAAATCCACATTGAGGCATGTCAGCATTACCTTTCATGAAAAGAACAACCTTGGAACTTTTAAGAAGATTTTCGATTTGTCCCTGAAGCTCGAGGTTTTTATCGGCTTCAATTTCTTGAATATTGTTATTAATGACATTGAATGAATTTGACATAAATTATCCTTTGTTGATCTCAGCAAACTTTTCTTTAGTATAAGTTTGAAGTTTAACTGCATGAATGCGATTTTTAAGTTCTTCTTTTAAAAGTGTCATGAGCATTTGATGCTGCTCAAAAAGCATCTTGCCTTTAAAGGCATCACTTATAACCGTTATGGCCAAATGATCTCTTGTACCGGTCATGTCGTCTACCATAACTTCAGCATCCGGCAGACCGTTTTTAATGATTGTTTCAACGAATTCAAAATCTGATCCCATGATCATTCCTTTGGCACGACGGCCCAAAAACTAGTGATGAAAGTAAGAACTCTCATGAAAAAAGTAGAATAGCCTAAAATACGGTGTTTGGAACGGATACGAACTTCACCGGCCAGCATTTTTTTTCCTGTATAAATCATAAATCCATAAAGGATGACTGTGGAAACCGCGATTGAAATATGGATATTGAGGATTAAGGCATTTGAGAGAGCTTTCGTAGCAGTTAAAATAGCTGAACGACTTAGTTCAATTTGCAAAATGAGGATTACATCCCACATCATGGCAACGGTCATTATTCTCACATGTGCTTTCCGACGACGGCGCACGATTATTCCCAACACCATCAAAAGCAAAATGCAAAATGATTGAAGCTGCATCAATTTTGCTTCCATTTATCCTCATTTGAAAAATCTTATTTAATGCAAGCTAGCATAATTGACGAAAGTCTGCCTATTAATTTATCGTAGGGTCCGTTGATGTCACTTTGCACAAAAGGTTACGTATGGGTCTGGGTAATTGGGCCGTTATAGATATTGAAACAACAGGTATACATCCTGGCACTGATGAGATCATTGACCTTGGATTTTTACAATTCGAAGGCACAAAACTTGTGCGCTCTTTTACTTCACTCGTGAGACCAGAACATTCAGTCTCTTCTTTTATTAGCAAACTTACTGGTATAACCAATGAGCATTTGAGCAAAGCTCCACTGTGGTCACATGTTGAACCAGATCTTTTATCTTTAGAAAGTCATGCCCTCCTGGCGCATAATTCAAACTTTGAAGAGAGTTTTCTCAAGAAATATTTTGATCGCATTACTCAGACCGAAGGCAGAGAAAGTTATCATGATTCCATGTTGTATCTGGCCCTGCTTTTTCCCGAATCTTCAACTCTTAATTTAGAACATTTTATTAATCGTTTGGGTATAGCTGAAAAAGAAGAACACCGAGGTTTGGCCGATTCGCGGGATCTATTAAAAACACTCATCATGGCAACTTATCTGACTCATCAAGATCAAGAAGCAAGGCTTAAGCTCTTTGATGTTTTTTCAGAGTTTCCGGCCGAGTTTTGGTACCGCTCATTTTTTGGGCTCGAGTCACACGAATTAGAAGAACTGGCCATTGAGATAGATTTTCCATTATTAACGACAGTAAAAAAATACCGTGATTCCTTTAGAAAAGAAGCTGCGCCGGAAATAAAAGACTTGGGATTTAGTAAGGAGTTTTCAGGCACGAACATTGAAAATATCCTACGCTCTGAAGAAAAAATTAATCACCTTCTTCCATATTACAAACACCGAGGTGCCCAGGAAGAACTTTCAAAGAGAGTGGGACAAGCTTTTAAAAATAAGATTCATGCTCTTATCCAAGCACCAACAGGCACTGGTAAAACCATGGGTTATCTTTTGCCATCTATGCTTTTTTCACTGGCAGAAAAAGAAACATGTTTGATAGCCACAGGTACTAAAACATTGCAGGATCAGGCCCTTGCTAAAGATGTGCCTCACATGCTTGCTCTTCTTAATCTCAATGATACGGCCAAAGTCATACGACTTGTTGGCTCCAATAACCATCTGTGTGAGTTTTTATTTCGTGAAGAAAATGAGGAAGCAGCTTTTTTAACTCCTTTTCCTGAAGTTTTTACGAAAGCATATTTTGAAATGTTCTTTTTCCATAACTCACGCAATAGTTATGACAAAAAACTCACGCGTGAGCAAATTCCCTATGTGCTTAAAAAGATCTTCCCAGAACTTGCCGAAAAGGAAAGTAATCTGGCCGTGGATTATAAGGCCTGTGTAGGACAGAGTTGTCCTTTTGTAAATGAGTGCAGTTATATCCAAGGACTTCGAGAGGCCAAAGAGGCTCAACTCATCATCGGTAACCATGCGCTCATGCTTAACTGGCCACGTAGTCTTCCACGACCTCAATATATCGTCGTGGATGAGGCCCATAGATTAGAAAATGAGGCGACTAAAGCTTATAGTATTGAAGTTGCCCATAAAAATCTTGAGTCATTTTTAAAAAATATGCCCCAAGGGATGGGGGCCCTCATTTATTTGCTCTCTCATGTGGAAGATGAATTTAAAGTTGAGGACACCATCATGAAATTGAGAGAACAAACTCAGTTTAATTTAAAGATGATGCGTGATCATTATGAAAGTTTACCAACAGTTATTGAGTCTTATTTTAAAAAATTGCCTAATTATAGCCCTGCCTATTCTAATGAGCTGCCTTTTCCCAAAAAAGGGGAACTTAAAGATCCACTGGCCGCAGCCATTTTAAATCATGCGGAAAGTTTACATTTTATCCTAAGTAATCTGTATGAACTTTATATGCCTTTCATGTCTCGTTGGGAGAGCAAAGACTTTCAGAATGAAACAAACAAACTTAAGGCCTGGGCAGTGTTTGAAACAAATTACGGAGTGCTAGAAAAACTCTGTAGTGCTTTTAAACATTACCTAGAAATGCCTCAGGACTGGTCAACGATTTTAAAATTTTCAGAAAATGAAAGTTACACGTTGGAGTCTTCACCAATTGATGTGGGTAAAAAGATTCATGATGAACTTCTTCAAATGAGTTCTTCGGTTGTTTTTACTTCTGCAACATTAGGTAATGCTTCTGGTGATTCGGGAG
>CAMCZE010000195.1 GCA_945885655.1 Bacteriovorax stolpii
ATACGTCATCTTTAACTTCTCTATCTCGTCTGACCGTCGGTAACGTACCAATCGCATAGGATTTAAAATATCTATGTCGTAAAAAGATCAAGAACTTAATCTTATTGAAAATAATCTTAAATTGACTCCTGAAGAGCGTATTATCAAGCATCAGAAAGCACTGAATCTTTTAAAGACATTAAGGGGAGTAAGAGAAGATAGAGAAAGATCTCAATTATCTACTGAAAGATCTTCATCCACTTCATCGTATGAATCTTGAGGCCAAGGTCTCTTTTGAAGATCGGCCTTCTAGTGAAGAAAAAGTTCAAAATATTTATCTTCAAACAGATGCGGGTGTACTTGATGTATTATCATCTGTTACTGGAGTGGGTGATTTTGAAGAATTAAAAAAGAATGCTATTTCAATTCCTTTTTTTGGTCAGAAATGCTTAGTCATTTCTCTTGATGATTTAATTAAGTCTAAATCTGCGATGCCAAGGCCTAAAGATAAAATTGTATTGGAAGAGCTTTTAAAAATAAAAAAGATGAAAGGTTTGTTCCCAAATCCGTCCTTAACCATCGCAAAGCAATTCTTGTGACGTTTCAGTCACTAAAAAATTCCAATCCGATTATGCTCTGAGATCGGTTATATCAATTCATCGAAAACCTCCCCAAAGGTACCGGGCACCTTTGAGGAGGAGAAAAATTATTTAAAAGCTAATTCGGGAACACTATCGGTCAGTTTATTTTGGAAGAGGTGATTTACAGAGCGACCATCCATGACTCGGACGTGGATAAGTACTCCTCGGGCCATGTTTTCTAGGACGGGAACTTCGTATTCATACTCGAACGGGGTTCGTTTTCCTGAGCAAACATCTGAGCTGATTTTTAAAACAGGAAGTAAACTTAAAGTATCTGTTCCATTGGTAATCATCTCGATTTTATCAAGTTCTAGACAATCATTTGGATGATAACCAACAAGACTAATTTTTCTATTAGCATCAGTCTCATCTATGAATTTAACATCAGCATAAATGAATTCATCACGTTTTTTTGTGAGAGCTCTTTTTACGACGAGCTCGACATCAGAACTTTTGTTATTGTTGCCTTTAACACCAATTTTATAAACACCTTCGGCAAGTTCGCCTAAAGTCACTTCTTCTAAAAAAGGAACGGGCATATTGAGACATCCCTCTTCAGTAGTATCTGGAACATAACTTCCTTCAACACTTAGGGTGAATCGATTTCCAGATCTCTCAAGAGTGTGACGTGGAGACTTGTAACAAAGATCAGGAAGATATCCTGAAACGATGACTTGTGAAGAATCATTTGAATCAAAACCTTGAGGAACGTAAATTTTAACGATCGGTAGTTGTTTTATTTCGACTTGTGCCCAAAGGCTTGATGACATTAAAACAATGCTTAGCCATTTCATAATCTTCTCCCTGGTTGTTTTTAACCCTCATCTTGTATCCTAGTGAGGAGGAGATAAACCTGATGTAGGTCAGTCTTTAATGAGTTTTTTTAAAATCGATAACATAAGGTGATTACGAATAAAGGCAGGCCAGACTATCGCATGGAAGGTTTTAGGGAGATTAGGGGTCAAGATCACCTCATTAAGGAAGTGGCATCACCATAGGAGCTCTTCGTTCATTACAGGTAAAAATCTTGCCTTGGGAATAAAATGGTTTACCCTGTGCAAAAAGTTGGGCCATGATAACTCGAGAATATGAACTGATTAATTTGGCGCTATCAACTTTCTTTTTTGTGAGCTCCCAGAAAAAGCCTCCTCCAATATAAAAATTTGTACCAATAAGATCAATACTAGAACTTGGCGCTCCGTTTAAAAGTGTTTTTTTGCCAAGCTTGTGAGTTTCAGGGTCAAAAATAGTTATACCTGAAAGGATTAATCCGTTTATGATTTCTGCGGTATGAGTAATAACGTATCCCTGACCATTTTGAACGATAACATCTTGAGCAAGGCCATGTGGATAAAGACTTTCTATGAGAAGACCAGTTGTTTTGTTAATCACGGATAGGCCAAGACGATTGTGAGCGACAAAAATTTTATCTTTATAAACTGTAAAACCCCTAGGACTCATGTCAAACCCGTAAGGACCAGGCTCATTGTGAGTGATTATTGTTCGTATAAGTTTTAAATCTTTGAGGTCCCACTGTTCAATTTTATTATGTGTAAGTATGTAGGCCGAATCATCTTCAATATATGAATCTAAAAATGCATCCTCTAGGGTTATGAACCCTTGGGATTTAACGGCCTTAAGACGATCCACTTGCACTACTTTTGGTTCGATGCTGGAGATCATATAATCTGTGGAGAAGTTAACTCCTCCGTAACAGGATTCAAGGGCCATAAACTGAGACTCTTGAGAAGCGTGTGAGATAAAAGAAAATATCAGAGCGAAAAAAGTTGTGAGAATCTTCATAAAAATCCTTTTGAACAGGCAAGGTCCATTCATCGTAAAAAAACTAAGGATAAATGAAAAGGATTATTTTAGTGACGTTGCTAGATCCAAGGGAGTTTTTCTTTTTGCAAGCAGGTAAGGCAGAAGGAAAGGATATTATCTTGAGATTAGTTCCATTTTAAAATACAAATAAGGCCAGATTATCCGGCCTTATTTGTATTTATTTACTTAAGTTGATTTTATCTTTCGCAATCAATCCACCAGCAATAGTTGTCCTCGTTGAACTGGCCTAGGGCCTCAAGTTTAGGAGCTGTGGTATCAAGCTGATTGATGCCTGCCCCCCAGCTTCCATATTTTCCTTGTGCACCAATGTGCACGAAGTGAGCAAAGTCCTGTCCACCAACCGATTTCCAACCATTAAAGTACTGAGTATACATCTGGCCCATTCTTGCATCACGATTTGCTTCTAAGAATACTGGAACATCACCATGTAAATGTTGTCCACCTTCATAGGCGATCAGTTTAAGGCCACGTTTGTTTGCCGCGGCCTGATTTACTCTCATCTCTTCAATGGCCTTAGGCACATAAACGGTTTGAATTTGAGCGAACAATTGATCTTTAGTTCCTGTAAATGAATCCATTTGTGCAAAATAGGGGGCGATGGCGATAGCATCAGCATGGGATTTAGCATCGTTGTAATCCATGATAGTCTCATTTACGTAAGAGACTGAGGACCATCCTCCAAGAGTTCTCACTACCCGGTCCATATCATTTCCATAAACTTGTGAATAAAGATTAAAAATTTCTACGGAACGTTTTGAATGGAAGCGCCATCCTGCTTCCCAAGATGGCATCGTTTCATGTCCAGGAATTTGATTGGCACCAACGGTAGAGGCGTATTGGCTTTGAGAAAACATTCCATTCCACACTTCATTACTGTATTCAACGAATGTTTTTAAAGATGGATGTAAGTTAGATTTAACAAGTTCAGCGAAATTTTTAACATAAGCATCGTTAGCTAAGTGAGGGATATTAAACCAAGCATCGGCCCCTAGAATATTTGAAAGGGCGATGGCGTATTCATAGGCCACACCATTCTTTCTTGTTCCTGCGGCCGGCTCGTCATACTTTGTACGATCACTCCAGTTAACTAAAGTGTTGTTGTTTGTTTTAGTCCAATCCATGAATCGGATTTGGCGGTATTTTTCTAAACTTTTAAGTGAAACTGGATGGAACAATACTTTTGGATTATTTAAAGCACTTAGAGGATCTTTAAAACGGTTGAAGTGAACTTGTTCAAATGAATAACAAGTTTCGCCACCAGAGCATCCAGGCATGTTCGTCGCTCCGCAACCTTTGAAGTAGTCAAGATTTGTTGGAGAAGTACCACAGACTCCGCCTGGGGTGAGGACACGAATGTTTCTAATATTGTTTGAAGGATTTGATTCAACGATGGAAAGTCTTAAGTCTGCAGACGTGGCACTCGTTACATTATAAGTTGTACGTGATTCTGTTGTTCCTGTTGAAGAAACGACATTTCCATTAAGAGCAATTTTACCCTGGCCTTCCCATAAAATAACATAAGCGCCTGTTGGATAAGGAGCACCGGAATTATACATCATGATAGTACTTAGGCATTTGTTAGCAGGAAGATTTTTTGGCCAACTTTTTTCATCTAAAATACCACTTCCATCATTTGGTTCAACACTTTGTTCCCAGTTATCGATAGAACACGAGTCGCCACTACGAGTTCCAGGGAACCAACTTGATCCTGAGTTGTTACCGGATTTAATCATCTGATCCACAAAAATCCACTCAGCTGAATAGTATTCAAGACCTGTGAGATTTGTGCCAAGTGCAGATCTACGATTTTCTTCACGTGGGCCAGAACCGATATGAAGAATATTTCCAGTGGGAGTAATGACGACTGGAGGCGTGACAACGACTGGAGGAGTGACAACGACCGGAGGAGTAACAACGACCGGAGGAGTAACAACGACTGGAGGAGTAACAACGACCGGAGGAGTCGTCCCTACGGCCGTATTAACAACAATTGGCTGAGATGAAGTAAAGCCTAATGTTGAATTAAGTGAAATCGTATTTGAACCCGTATTGACGGCCTTAACATAAAAAGATTTTGTTTTATCTCCTGAAGAGAAATCAACGGTACTTAATTGTTGTGTGCAAGCAACATCTGAATAGATCGTAACAGAATTACCCGTCACATAAACTTTGGTTGCCGATGTCACTGCTCCAGCTGTTCCTGCAGCATTCTGGAATTGAATTTGATAAACACTTGAACAGGTACGAGAGGCCAAACTTTGCGCAGCATTTAAGAAAACTAATTTTGTGGGAGCAATATTCACAGAAGGGGGCGTTGGGGGAGTCGCAACTGTAGAACTAGAAGTGACTGTCAATGTTTGAGAATTGGTTAAACCTAATTCTGAATTAAGTGAAAGAGAATTCACTCCTGTATTGATAGCTTTTAAATAAAATGTTTTAGTCTTTTCTCCGGCCAAGAAATTTACAGTAGAAAGAGATTGTGCACAGGCCGCATCAGAATAAATGGAGACAGAGTTACCTATGACATAAACTTTTGTGGTCGCACTTACTGGAGCAGGTACTCCTGAAACATTCTGAAACTGAATGTTATAAGCATTAGAACATGTATTGGGGGCAACACTATAAGAAGCATTTAAAAAATTAAGTTGTGTAGGTTTTGAGCTTACTGGAGAAGAAGCAAGAGCAGTTACACGGACAAGCATCTTGGCAGAACCGGCCGAAGTGCTAGATTGAACTTCGTGGTTTCCAACTTTATTTGGGACTTTAACATAAAAGTTTTTATAAGCATCAGCGGCCATAAGAGATATGGAGTTTAAAGAGGCCTGACAACTTGAATTGGAATAAAAACTTAAATTCACCCCTCCTAGATAAATAGTGCGAGCAATCCCACTTACGGTATAGGCACCATCTGCGCTGACTGTTCCGAGTCTTAGGGGAACACAATCAGAGCCTTTCGCATCGATTCTTGTTGTTTGAAATTTAATGCCTTGAACTGGCCGGTTCACTACTGAGGATGAGCTTTGTGCAAGGACCTGTGAACAACTAAATAGGGAGAACATAACAAGTGCTGCTGAATTTCGTTTGTTATTCACCAAGTACCTCCAACTCATATTTTATAAGAAATAAATGACAGATTCGATTGAGCATATCGGTATGCTTTATTCTTTTATTAAAAAGAAAGATAAGAAATGACCTAAGATGAGTGTTTTTAGTGATCTGAAAGAGAGACCGATTAAAATCTGATCAAGTCTGCGTAAATGTTTTATACAGTTTAGACCTCAAAAAGATGGCAGTTTCTTATCTGCTCACTTCTTTTAGTTGATCGTAAGTCATATGGCCAATCTCTTGGGGTCTAAAACTTGAGGCCACAGCAACCTCAAATTCTTTAGTCCATTTTAGCGGGATGTCTCCATGAAGATATGAGCCTTC
>CAMCZE010000196.1 GCA_945885655.1 Bacteriovorax stolpii
CAATGAGAACAAAGGGCTTCCACACGGTGCATGTTAAAAGCATAATCATCTTTTAAAGTTACGTTTTTTGAGTTTTTGACATCAGTAAAACTTGGCCAACCTGTGCCTGACTCGAATTTAGTGTCCGAAGTAAAAAGTTCTTGGCCACATGCCACACAAACATATGTTCCAGTTTCATTGTGCTTATAATACTTTCCCGAGAAAGGACTCTCCGTCCCTCCCAAACGACAAACATTAAATTGTTCCAATGTTAATTTGTTTTTCCATTGCTCATCAGCGCTCATATACATTCCTAGAAAAAATTCTAAGGATACTATACTCTACTCTCCCCAGATTGAGGCCAATCCTTTATTATACAAAGATATAAACAAAGGTTGAATACTTGAATTCTTTTGAAGTTTACGCTCTGGCCATAGGCGCTAATCTTGCATATTCCACATCGACCCTTGTTTTTTCCTACTACGCACGTCGGTTTTCCTCTATGTGGATAAATCAGACCAAAGTCATAGTGGCCTTCATTGCATTTATTGTAGCTCTGTTCATGAATGGAAATATTGTTCCCGTTTCACCAACTGTCTTCACACTTTTATTTCTCAGTGGGCTTTCGGGCCTTTGTATAGGCGACATCTTTCTTTTCCGAGCATTTACCACTCTAGGTCCAGGCCGCTCATTAGTTATTTATAGTTTTCAGCCTCTACTTTTAGGAATTTACGGATATCTCTTTTTGAATCAGATTTTTTCTGCCAATCACACACTCGCCGTGATTTGCATGATCATTTGTATTTTCATCTTTATGTTAGAGAGAAATAAACAAGCAGGCACATGGGATCTACGCAGTTTCATGTGGGCATTCTTAGGCATCATTTTGGATTCTTTTGGGGTGATGCTTACTCGTTCTTCTTATGAACTTGCGCCTGGATTAGAAACTTTTCAAGTGAACGTTATCCGGTGCTTAGGGGCCATTTGCGGCTTTATTCTTATTAACCCAAAAAGTTATTTGCAAGTATTCAAAGAACTAAAAACATTACCAAATAAAGACAAATGGATCATTTTTGTTTCTTCATTTTGTGGATGTTTTCTGTCCCTCACTCTTTATCTTGCTGCGCTAAAATATGCGCACGTCGGAACGTTAACTGCCATCTCCATTACAGGCCCAATCTGGGTCGCTTTATTAGAGTGTGTCTATTATCGAAAACTTCCTAATTTCTACCTCTTAAGTGCATTCGCTTTTTTTCTTACTGGTTTTTATCTTATGGTGATGACTTAGATCGCTAAACATTTTTCAACTAATTAAAATCACTCAATCTGACTTGACTTAGGCTAAATAAATTATACACTACGAGCTTCTAAAATCGATAAGGACGCTGCATGGATATTAAAAAACTCCTTAATGAACGAGTTCTCATTCTTGATGGGGCCATGGGTACCATGATCCAAAAATATAATCTTCAAGAAGAGGATTATCGGGGTAATCGTTTTAAAGATTGGAAAAGTTCTCTTAAAGGAAATAACGACCTTTTGGTTTTGAGTAATCCAACAATCATTGAAGAAATTCATAATAAATATCTTGAAGCTGGTGCTGATATCATTGAAACCAACAGCTTTAGTTGTAACTCTGTCTCAATGGCAGATTATCGTATGGAAGAGTTGGTTCCAGAACTTAATCTTGAAGCGGCCCGTATTGCTCGAAAATGCGCTGATGAATATACAAAAAGAAATCCCAACAAACCTCGTTTTGTTGCTGGCTCAATTGGACCTACAACCAAAACGGCCTCTCTCTCCCCTGATGTAAATAATCCGGGATTTAGAGCTATTGATTTTGATCAGCTCGTTGAATGTTACCGCGAACAAGTAAGATACTTGGACGAAGGTGGCGTTGATATCATGCTAGTTGAAACTGTTTTTGATACACTTAACTGCAAGGCTGCCCTTTTTGCCATAAGTGATTATTACGAAAAGATAAATAAGCCAGCTGTTCCAGTAATGGTTTCTGGAACCATCACTGATGCTTCAGGTAGAACCCTTTCGGGTCAGACTATCGAAGCATTCCTTTATTCAGTATCTCATTATCCTCTTCTTTCTATAGGAATTAACTGCGCATTAGGTGCAGAACTCATGCGCCCTTATATCGAAACTCTTTCTAAGGAAGCTCCCTTTTATGTTTCAGTTTATCCGAACGCGGGACTACCGAATGAATTTGGACAGTATGACGAAACTCCAAGCTACATGTCTGGAACCCTTTCATCTTTTTTAAGTAATAAATGGGTCAATATTCTTGGTGGATGTTGTGGAACCACTCACGATCACATTCGTGCTATTGCCGAAGAAGCTGCAAAACATGCTCCACGTCCACTTCCAAAAATTGAACATATTCCAAAATGGGCCGGTCTTGAACCGCTAAAAATTTTTCCTGGATCCAACTTCATCAATATTGGTGAAAGAACAAACCTCACTGGATCTATTGCGTTCAAAAAACTCATTGTTGAAAAAAACTATGAAGCAGCTCTTAAAGTTGCTCGCGAACAAGTTGAAAACGGCGCTCAGATTATCGATATCAACATGGATGAGGCCATGATCGATTCTGAAAAAGCGATGGTGCATTTTCTTAATCTTATCGCTTCCGAGCCAGATATCTGTAAAGTTCCAATGATGGTAGATTCATCTAAATGGTCTGTCATTGAAGCCGGATTAAAACGCATTCAAGGAAAGGCCATTGTTAACTCCGTATCTCTCAAAGAAGGCGAAGCTAAATTCATAGAGCAGGCTAAACTCGTAAAAAAATACGGTGCCGCAGTTGTGGTCATGGCCTTTGATGAAAAAGGGCAAGCTGATAACGTTGCAAGAAGAATTGAGATCTGTACCCGAGCTTATAAAATTCTCACTGAAACAGTTAAATTTAATCCTGAAGATATTATCTTTGATCCAAACATTCTTACCGTTGCCACAGGAATGGAAGAACATAACAATTATGCACTGGATTTTCTTGAGGCCACAAAATGGATTAAAAAAAATCTTCCTTACGCCAAAGTAAGTGGCGGTGTTTCTAACCTTTCATTTTCTTTCCGTGGAAACAATGCTGTTCGTGAAGCTATTCACTCAGCTTTCCTTTACCATGCCATCAAAGCTGGCCTTGATATGGGAATAGTGAACGCCGGTGCCTTGCCAATTTATACAGATATTCCTGCTGATCTTCTTGAGCATGTGGAAGATGTCATTTTTAATCGTCGTGCTGATTCTACAGAACGTCTGATCGAGTTTGCGAGTAAAGTCAAAGGCCAAGGTAAAGAAGCGAAAAAAGACGATGAGTGGCGCTCGTTTACTCCAGAGAAACGTCTCGAGTATGCCCTTATAAAGGGAATTGTTGATCATATCGAAAACGACACCGAAGAAGTTCGAGTGAAAGTTAAACGCCCACTTGAAGTTATTGAAGGCCCTCTTATGGCCGGCATGAGTGTTGTAGGTGATTTATTTGGCGAAGGAAAAATGTTCCTTCCTCAAGTTGTAAAGTCAGCTCGGGTGATGAAAAAAGCGGTGGCATACCTTCAACCATATATTGAAGCTGAAAAAAATGGCGGCGTCAGACAACAGGCCGGAAGAATTCTCATGGCCACGGTTAAAGGCGATGTCCATGACATAGGAAAAAACATCGTTGGAGTGGTTCTTGGTTGTAATAACTATGAGGTGATCGACATCGGAGTTATGGTTCCTTGTGAAAAAATTCTTGAAGAAGCCAAAAAACTTAATGTTGATATGATTGGTCTTTCGGGACTTATCACTCCCTCTCTTGATGAAATGGTTCACGTAGCAAAAGAAATGCAGCGTCTGAATTTTACAGTCCCCCTTCTTATTGGAGGAGCAACGACATCAAGAGTGCATACTGCAGTTAAAATTGATCCGCATTACCACGGCTCTATTGTTCATGTAGCGGATGCTTCAAGAGCAGTACCAGTAGTTGAAAAACTTCTTAATGCGGCAACGAAGCTTAATGTACATCATGAACAAAAAGCTGAATATGAGCGCATGAGAGTGGCCCACGCTGCTTCTCAAAAAGAAGAAAAATTCTTAACTCTCGCAGAAGCTCAACGTAATAAATTTAAAATCAACTGGAATACCTCTGAAATAAGAAAGCCACTTAAACTGGGCTTAACGGTTATAGAAGACCAATCTATCGCTGATCTTTTGCCTTACATTGACTGGACTCCATTTTTTATGACCTGGAGACTTCGCGGAGCTTATCCAAAAATTTTTGATGATAAAGATGTTGGAGAAGAGGCCCGTAAACTTTTTCATGATGCTCAGGAACTTCTTAAGGACATTGTTAAAAATAAATCCCTAAAGGCCAAAGCCGTTTTTGGAATTTTTCCAGCTAACGCTATAGGAGATGATATCAACCTCTATGCCTTAGATGCTAAAACCCAAGAATGGACCTGTGATAAACATGGAAAACACCAGAAAGTTGTTTATACAGAAGACAGAACTAAAATTGCGGCCAGGCTCCACATGCTTCGGTCTCAAAGAGTTATGGAAGATGTTACTTCTCCGAACTCATGCCTCTCGGATTTTATTGCACCTCTTACAACAGGCAAGATGGATTACATGGGAGCCTTCTGTGTCACTTCCGGTATTGGCCTAGATGAGCTTTGTAAAAAATATGAAAAAGACCAAGATGATTATAATCTTATTTTGGTTAAGGCCCTCGCAGATCGTTTAGCAGAAGCTTTTGCAGAGTTTTTACATAAGAAGGTCAGAACTGAGTACTGGGGTTATTCCTCGGATGAAAACTTCAGTTATGAAGATCTGACTCGCGAAAAATATCAAGGCATCAGACCAGCACCTGGTTATGCAGCATGTCCTGATCACCTTGAGAAAAAAACATTATTCGGCCTTCTTGATATTGAAAAAAATATCGGCGTAAGCCTTACTCATTCTATGGCCATGATCCCACCTTCATCAGTGAGTGGGTGGTACTTTGCACATCCTGAATCACGTTATTTTAACGTTGGTAAGATTGGCAGAGACCAATTAGAAGATTATGCTAAGAGAAAAGATATTTCTTTAAATGAAATGGAAAGATGGCTTTCTGCCAATTTAATGTAAGGGTTTTGTTATGGCTAAGATTGTTGATCATATTAAAAATGCTAAGAGCACTCTCTTTTCTTTAGAGATTCTTCCTCCAAGTACGGGTGAGAGCATTCAAAAACTTTTTGAAAACCTTACTCCACTCATGGAGTTTAAACCAAAATTTATTGACGTCACTTACCACCGTGAAGAGTACGTTTATAAAAAAATGGAGAATGGTCTTTTAGAACAAAAATCTATACGTAAAAGACCTGGCACTGTTTCTATCTGTGCCGCTCTTATGCATAAGTTTGATATTGATACTGTTCCGCATATTATATGCGGTGGATTCACTAAAGAAGAAACTGAGTATGCTTTAATCGATCTGAACTTCTTAGGCATCGAAAATGTCCTTGCCTTAAGAGGTGACAGCATAAAGGGTCAAAAAAGTTTTGAACCAAATCCTGGTGGTCATCGATTTGCTGATGAACTTGTTTCACAAATTCATTCCATGAATAAAGGAATTTATTTATCTGATGAATTACAAAATCCAACCCCGACTAAATTCTGTATCGGTGTGGCTGGCTATCCTGAAAAACATTTTGAAGCGCCTAATCTTAAAACTGATCTAAAATACATGAAACAAAAAATTGCTAATGGAGCTGACTATATCGTCACCCAGATGTTTTTTGATAATTCTAAGTTTTTTGAATTTGTTGATAAGTGTCGCGCGGAAGGGATAAATGTTCCTATTATTCCTGGCCTAAAACCAATCACTTCACGCTCTCAAATTAGTAATCTTCCACGAAACTTCTTCATT
>CAMCZE010000197.1 GCA_945885655.1 Bacteriovorax stolpii
TTTTTACTTTTTCAGTGATAAGTCCTGAGGCCATTTGATCATCAATAAAGTTTAGATTTTTTGCCAGGTTCGCCCACTCAACAGTCAACGTAAGACCCTTCGTGTTTTTTAAAAGACCCAACACTTGCTGTTTAATCACTGGATTCTGACTTACCAAGAGTGCACTTTTTTTCTGAAACTCTGTCATCTCAGATATTGGATGGGCGATTAAAAACTCATTAATGGAGGGGATAAAAGTCAAGTACTTCTCGTGCGAGAAGGCATCATTCATCAAAGCAATTTTTTGATCCACTGATTTATTAGTATCTCTTAAACCACAGATAATTTTTGTTTTATCATCAAGGATATCATCACCCGCTCCGCATTGAGTAAAAGACGTCGATTTGAGATGCTCTTCTAAAACTTTATTTGCTTCAAACACAGAATCCATCATTCGTTTGGCCTGAAGTTTTTCTAGACGTCTAAGGATGTTACTTTCTTTGAGGTATTTTTTTAGAAAACCCTCGATATTTTTCCCGCTAGGGCCAACTGAATCAAAGCCATAAAGAATTTTTTTATCTCCACCGAATGCACGCTGCATTTTTGATTTATTGTCATCTCCCACATTGCCATAACGGTCCTCCGTCATAAATTCTGCCTGGCCCAAAGGAATATGATCTCTCAAAAGAACTTGTAGATATTCTTCAGGTGTTCGATGATCCATATCTTTAGTCGCTAATGTATTACATCCAAATAAAAAAACTTCTAAAGGATTGGCCAAAATTCCTTCACAACTTTTTGAGCAACCTTTTTTTTCTAAGTCTGAGAGAGAAAGTGTTTTTCCTGAACTTCCAAAAAATGTTCCTCCAAAATGTCCTGAGATGATCAACTGATCACAACGGATGCCAGATTCGCAGGCCTTCTCAAACCAGTCTTTTTCATCCAAGGTCGTAAGCTCAACGATGGTATTAAATTTAGTGGGATTTTTTTTAACTTCTTTTTCAAAAAGGTTTCGTTCATTATCAGAATTAATCGTTATGGCACAGATGGTGAATTTATCTGGATCAATCTGAGGCCGTTGGGCCCAAACAGAAAGGAACGTCATAAAAATGAATATTAAAAATCCCATATGAAGTTATCGACTTATGGAAAACTTTCTTAAAGGAGACGTTACTAGTCAGGATTCTAAGTCCTTGTCCTTTCTTAGACTTATCGTTAGCATTTTTATATGCAGAAAAGAATTGTTATTAAAGTAGGCTCCTTAGTTGTAACCGATGAGACAGGTGGAGTTTCTCTGCCAAAGATTCAAGGTCTTGTTAAAGAGCTCCATGCTCTCATGCTCAAGGGTTATTCTCCAATCCTCGTGAGTTCTGGGGCCATTAATTCTGGACATCGTTTTATCAAACGTCCTGAAGAAAAAAAGATGATGATCTCTTTTCAACAAGCAGCAGCGGCCATGGGGCAGCCTCTTCTTATGAAGGCCTATATCAACGCTATGAATGATTACCAAACTCATTGTGCTCAAATTCTTGTCACTCACGAAGATTTTAAAGAGAGAAAAAGATTTCTAAACATTAGAAACACCATTAACCGCCTCTTAGAAAATGGTATCCTGCCCATCGTAAATGAAAACGATACAGTCTCATATGATGAAATTACTGTTGGAGATAATGATCAACTTGCCGTTATGATCGTAGAAGCAACGGATGCAGAAAAACTGATCCTCTTAACGGAAGCGGATGGGCTTTTTAATAAAAACCCTAAAGAATGGGATGCCAAACGACTTGATGAAGTCGATTTTAAAGACGACTTTTCCCATGTAAAGTTTGCCGCGAAAACATCCATCGGCCGAGGGGGTATGGACACAAAACTTAAGGCCGTGAGAAAACTCACCCCACTTGGCGTGGATGTTATGATTGGTACTTTTCTCAGCGAATCTCCTCTAACAAGACTTCTTGACCGCAAAGGCGGAACACTATTTAAAGGCAATCCAGAGAGACAAACAGATCGCAGGAAATCATGGCTCTCAACGGTCGTTAAAAATGAGGCCTGGGTTGTAGTGGATCAAGGATGTTCAGGGGCCTTGGCCAAAGATAACACCTCCCTTCTTCCTATCGGCATTAAAAAAGTTCATGGACCTTTTAAACGTGGGGATATCATCGCTGTGAAACATAAAAATAAAATCGTCGCCGTAGGCATCTCAGAATTTGATTTTAAAGAAATGGATTTGATTAAAGGCAAAAAATCCAACGAGATCTCAACCTTAATTGAGAACGCCCCATCCAAAGTGGCCATCCATAGGGATAATCTTCTGATCAAAAAAGATTAAGTCTTTGGAAGGCAGATTTTTTTCAACTCACTGACGAAGAGCT
The DNA here is from genome assembly GCA_945885655.1 of Bacteriovorax stolpii. Taxonomy (GTDB): domain Bacteria; phylum Bdellovibrionota; class Bacteriovoracia; order Bacteriovoracales; family Bacteriovoracaceae; genus Peredibacter. The sequence continues at coordinate 2,352 of CAMCZE010000197.1, forward strand.
CTGCATCATTAAGGACAAAGCCAACGCCGAGAGATAGGATCCTAACATGAACGTTTTAGAGGTCGCAAAACTTGCAAAAAAAACTACGCATGATCTTTTGGCCATCACTGAAGATCAGAGGATGCGTGCTCTTCGTCTAATCGCTTCTGAGCTTCGTTCTCATGCGGGATCCATTTTAGATGCCAATAAAATAGATCTTAAACTGGCCGTTGAAAATAAACTCTCCCCTGCCATGATTGATCGACTCACTCTTTCAGAAAAAGCAATCGAAGCTTTGGCGGCCATGTGCCTCTCCGTGGGCCATCAACCTGCCGTGGTGGGAGAAATCACTGACCTTGTCACTCGTTCAAATGGGCTTACAATTCAAAAACAGCGTATCCCCATTGGAGTGCTCGCAATGATTTTTGAGTCTCGCCCTAATGTCCTAGTGGATGCTGCGGCCTTGGCAATAAAATCAGGCAATGCCATCATTCTGAAGGGTGGAAAAGAGGCCTACCATTCAAATCGTTGCCTATTTAATGTCATTAATAATGCGATCAAAGATATTATGCCTCTTGGTTGTCTGGCACTTCTTGAAACCAGGGACGATGTGGGTGAACTTTTAAAACTCAATCAATACATTGATCTTGTTGTTCCTCGAGGCGGCAGTGCTCTGGTGGAGTACGTAAAAAAAAATGCTACCATGCCTGTGGTGGCCCATGATAAAGGTTTATGCCATTTGTATGTGCACTTCGATGCTGAAGTCGATAAAGTCATTCCTATTATTTTAAATGCCAAGAATCAAAGACCTGGTGTCTGTAATGCTCTTGAATCACTTATCCTTCATGAAAAATATCCTCATAACGAAGAGATCCTCATGGCCCTAACTAACAGTGGGGTTGAAGTTCGAGGTTGTCACATGGCCCAGGCGTTGAGCAAAAAAGTTAAACTTGCAACCGAAGAAGATTATCAAACTGAATACTTAGATAAAATCATCTCCGTGAAAATTGTAAAAGATGAAGATGAGGCCATTGGCCGCATTCAAACCTACTCTTCTCATCACACTGAGGCCATCTTGGCCCAAGACACAAAAACAATTGAGTTGTTTTTAAATTCTTTAGATGCTTCATGCATTGTGGTGAATGCATCCACTCGTTTTAATGATGGTGGAGAATTGGGACTTGGGGCCGAGCTTGGCATTTCGACCTCCAAACTTCACGCCTATGGGCCCATGGGTGCTCGAGAAATGACGACAACCCGCTTTCTGATTAAAGGAAGCGGACAAATAAGATAAGAGGAAATTATGGCATCGTTTGATCTTGTTTCAAAAATTGATGAAATGGAACTCCAAAACGCTTTAAAAAACACTGAGAAGATGATCGCAGGGCGTTTTGATTTTAAAGGATCTGAGGCTGCGGCCGAATACAAAGAAAAAGAAAACGTCATTGAAATTAAGGCCGAGGATGAAATGAAAATCCGTTCAGTCTTGGACATCCTTCGCACGAATATGGGTAAACGTGGAATTGGTTTCCGTGGCATGAAAGAATCTGACATTATGCCCTGGGGAACAAAAAATAAAAAACTCACTCTCAGTCTTACCTCTGGATTTGATAAAGATGCGCAAAAGATCGTGAATAGGCTCCTTAAAGAATCTGGTTTTAAAGGCAAATCCCAGTACATGGATGAGAAGTACCGCTTAGAATCCAAAAGCATTGATGAGCTTCAAACACTTTTTCAATATTTAAGAACTCATAAAGATATGACGCTCGAACTTCACATGGAAAACATGAAACGTTAATTCAAAAGGAATTCCCTATGACTCTTATGGAACAAGTTAATAATGATATCAAAGAAGCCATGAAGGCCAAACAACAAGACAGACTTGATGCTCTTCGTATGCTTAAGGCCGAATACATTAAAAACAATACAGCGGCCAAACCGACAGACGAACTCAGTGTGACAATCGGGCATGCTAAAAGAATTCAAGACTCTTTGGAGATGTATCAGAAAGGCACCCCTGCCTATGATAAAATTGTAGCTGAAATGGAGGTCATCAAAGCCTATCTTCCAAAACAGATGGAAGAGTCTGAAGTTGTGGCCCTGATTAACGAGATCAAAGGTCGCGGAGCTAAAGACATGGGGGCCATGATGAAAGAGCTTCAGCCGCTTATCAAGGGTCGTTTTGATGGTAAAAAAGCGTCTGACTTAGTAAAGGCCGCTGTTTAGAAATGGCGATTCAAGACTTTGGTGAACATTTTGATATCAAAAAACTCTGGGCCGCGCGTGACGTGGCCCGAGATCTTACTTATGAACTCTCCTCACTCATTTGTCCTGGTATGACCGAAGATGCGGCCCATGTGTTATATAAAGAACTATGTGCTAAACGTGGCATTGAAAAACAATGGCATCCGGCGAAGATCCGTTTTGGAAAAAATACTCTTAAAAACTTTAAAGAGGCCTCAGATCCTTACGTTTTAAAAGAAGAAGATCTCTATTTTATCGATATTGGACCTGTGATTGATCATCACGAAGCTGATTATGGTGAAACATTCTCCATCGGCTCAGTCTTTGATCACAAACACATCGCCGACTCTTCAGTTAAAATTTTTAACGAAACAAAGAAGTACTGGTTTGAGCATAAGTGCTCAGGAGATAATCTTTATGACTTTGCCCAATCGAGGGCAAAACATTATGGGTACTTTTTAAACTTAGGTAATCATGGCCATCGAATTGGGGATTTTCCACACCATATCTTTTTTAGAGGCGGACTCAATGAGTGCCAAGAGGAAGTCATTGCTGATGCCTGGATTTTAGAAATTCATCTCTGGAATACTAGTCGAACGTTTGGGGCCTTTTTTGAGGATCTCCTCACCTCAAAGGAATGTTAAGAGCTCTAGATAAAAAACAACCCTTCATAAAATGACATCTATATAATCTTTTTAAAACTCACCCATAAAAAAAGGCCCTCCTGGGCCTTTTTTATTTTTCAACCTGAATCTTTTTAAATGAAGAGTATTGAAACATGAGGCTTGTAAGCATCATTGACATTAGACCCACCAGAACGACCATCATTTCCATTTGATTACTCCTTGTTTTGGTATCTCTCTTTGCATCCATACAAGTCTTTTAGAGTAACCATCCTGGTAGCTCTGTTAATCATACTAAAGCAGAAATCATGCCAAGATCCATATGGTGAAACTACAAGGACTTAGAGGTCTTTAACACACAAAATTGTCTACTCAAAATGACTCCAACTTGGTCAATCTGATACTGGCCCACTCTCTTTTGGCCCCTTCAATTCCTAAGCAAAAAAAAACCCCATTTTTTAAATGGGGTTTTTCATGGGAGGAAATTAAAACTAAAAATCATTTTTTACGAGAGGACAATTTCTGAAACATCAGTGAGAAAGTCATTGTTGAGATCATGAACAGGCCAATTGTAATAAGCATACTCGTCTCCCATATTCCTAATAAAAAAGTGGTTCATCCTTGAACCGGATGGGTCCCAACCTTGGACTCTCATCGCTCGTTTCCCTGAGGC
>CAMCZE010000198.1 GCA_945885655.1 Bacteriovorax stolpii
TGCGTAGAGTGGATATTCTCCATACCTGCAGGCCCAGTGAAGACAGTTGCACGACTCTTGAAAGTCGAATTAAAACCGGACATGTCATAAATAAGTCGGTAAACATATGATGGATTATCACCATAAGAACGGGCCACTAAAAATTTATACTGGCCAGCGGTAGCGCTCACGAGTGCCACGCCCTGAAGTTTATGCACTTGAGAAGGTACATTGAATATGTATTTGGGGACAGTAGCAAAGGTGTTCCCACTCACTTCATATCCCAGAAGATCTGAAGCATCTGAATTCTCTTTAAACGCCCCTGTCCAAAGGATAGATTTTCCTCGATGGTCAGCACTCAAGCTAGCAAAGGAAAAATTTGAATTCTTAGAATTAGCTCCCATGCTCGGCTTAATGCTTTTCACGTAATTTGCCCTAAGAGTTTTATACCCTCCTTGATCTTCAATGACAGGAGCCCCATCCTTCTTAAAGAAATAAAAATACTTTCCAGCAGTGACTACAAATTGGTCTTTTAGTACTACAACTCCTCCCACGTGGTCGGTGTAACCAACTCCATCCTTAAAAAGTTTCCACACATTTTTAATCTTCTTATCGTCGTAGCTATATTGCACAACTACTGAACTTTCCTTTTTCGGGTTATTCCCACCTACGTTTTTATAATAATATGAAAGATAAAGGTCTCCAATATGCTTAGTGAGTCCTTGGACCACATAGTTGGAATGGTCAAAGGGCATTCTTCTTAAAGATGAAACCTTGTCATTAAGCTCAGAGTAATATCTGATGATAGTACGGAATTCTTTAGAAGTAGGATTTGAATTACAATCATCGCAAGTGTAGGCCGGGCCGACACGTGGGATTAATAGTATTAAAAGGGTAAATACGAATTTTTTCATAAAAGCTCTCCTACTTTCCCATTCCGTTTATGGCCTCTTCCGTTTGATTCCGGGCCGAGATAAGCTTTGGCCATCTCCTGGACAGCATTAACAAAAAGCACTTCTTCTCTTTCGGCATTCGCCAATGGAAGTTGAATGAAAACTTTCAGCGTTTCCGCTGGATGGATAACCGGCCGAACTTCAATTGTGCTCACTCGATAATGAGAAGGAGTGCTGGCAGGTTTTTGTTTTATATTATTTCGCAAATAATACGAGAATCCACATTTGAGATATCATATGAATTACGAGTAGCCTTTAGTGTATTTGATATCTCCTTAAATATTTTGTAAAAATAGAATCGGCCCTCCTTTTTATTGAGGAATTAATTGATCATAAAAATTTTAAAGTATGATTCGTGTTACCTAACACCCCAGCCTAAAAACCAGAAGGCCAAGGAATATAACATGACGAGAAAAATGACCACTAAATCAGAGATGTACCCGAGGATTCCATTCTCCTCATAATTGCGAGGAAAATATTCAACAAATAAATTCTTTGAATAAAGGGCAACAATAATAACTGCAAAAAAGCCCAAAAGGCCAATAACCCACAGAGAAATCCACCACCATATGTTGTCACGATAATTATCCGGTACTTTTACTCGGCTGGATAAAGTGCCCTCTGCAAGGCCTGGCCTTATATTCTTTATTTGTGGTGGATCTAAAATAAATTCAGGTTCCTTTTTTACAATCTCACCTCTCGCAATTCTCTCACGTTCTCTGAGGTACTTAGTATCAGGGATCATATGCTTACTTGAAGGTGTCTTAGTAAGACTCGGTTGAATCTGAAATATTCCCCAAAATTTTACTTCCTCACCCACTAAATATTTTTGCTCATCAAGCGTCTTGTTCCATTTTAAATTAAATGATGAACGATTTAGTTTAGATTTAAACTTCACAAATCTATTTTGGTAATTCCAGGTATCATTAATCGGGTCAGAAAGAGAAAATTCGATAGCAAAGGGTCGGCTTATATTCTTAATCGTTAATAGCCCTCTTGCTTTATAATTTCCTGATCCAGTAGATGAAATCGATTGGCCTTTAAAAAGAATAAATGGATGCTGCTGACTTTGAAAGAAATCATTCGCTTTTAAATGTCCATCCCTTAAATTATTTCCTGTATCAACTGATGCTGTTTCCACTTTTATGAAGATTTGCTCAGGAATTTGCTGCTTATTTAACACTACACTTCCGGAAAAATTTTCAAATCGCCCACTGACCTCTGATATAGTTAAATATTCAACTTGAAATTGAATTTCAGAATGGTCTCTATTAATGATCCAAGAATCCGCAAAACTCAGTCCAGACACAATCCAACTAATTAAAAATGCCCACAATAATCTACTCATACATTACCTTTGAATAGATTATCGGTCTGTTTTGTGATCCGCGCTAGAGTTACAACTCACGAATAATAGCACAAACGTAACAGACTAATTCCATCATTATAGAAATGGGGATAGACTTGCCTATGAACTCAAAACTCCACTCTATCGACTCCTTCGGCATTCTTAAAGTTTCTTTGAGTAGTATCAGAATTGAGAAACTTGAAGACCGAATCAAACCTGGAGTACCGTTCCCTCATAGGCACGATTTCTTTCAGGTCATTTTGATTACCGCCGGTTCAGGATGGCATCAAATTGATTTCAGCAAACACAAAGTTGTTGCAGGCCAAGTCTTCATTATGAAGCCTGGCCAGATGCATTCATGGGAATTAAGTAAGGGTGTTAAAGGTTATGTCGTCGAATTTAATTACCAGTCGCTCAATTTAAGTAAGGAGAATTCGGAACTTATTAATCAATTCTCATACTCACCGGATGTACATCATTTCAGCCTCAAGAATGACTTTCAAATGCTAATCAAGTTATCTGAAATTATGATAGCAGAATTTCAGGCAAAAAAAGAGCTCCATGACTTATGCCTTCAGGGATACCTTTTAAGTTTTGTCATTCATATCATCAGATCTGGTGAGGGACAGGTTAAACAAGAAAAAGCTATCACCATCATCGAGAATTTCAAGAAACTGGTTGAGAGGAATTTTCAAGAGGCCCATTCAGTAAGTTATTATGCAAAAGAATTAGGGATTTCATCAAGAGCACTGACCATGCAGCTTAGTCGCTCAATCGGTAAACCTCCAAGAGTGATAATTCAGGAACGTATTCTGCTTGAGGCCAAAAGATATTTGGCCTTCTCAAAGTTAAATGTCGCAGAAATTGGCTATAAGCTCGGCTTTGAAGACGCTAACTATTTTACCCGCTTCTTTCGTCTACACGAAATGAAGACTCCAGCGCAATTCAAGAAGCAAATTAACGCCAAATAATTGAGTTTAAACTTGGATGCTAAAGCTGCCTTAGAATCGTTTTGTCTCAAAGTGCACTTTACATCTGAGAGGTGGATCAGAATGAGGTCATGAATCAAGAATAGGCAAAAAAGTCCTGATCGGAAAATACATTTCCAAGAGGAGTTACGGTCTGGAATTACATAGTTTCACAAGTGGGGTGATTTCGGGTGATAATGAAAAGTGAGCTTGAATTTATCTCATGTCTAAGTTGTTAAAATTTTAGAAATAAAAAAACTCCCTTGCGGAGGCTAATTTATATCATACGATGGTGGACACTTCCCGCGGAAAAAGATTTCCAAAACTTAACTCAGCACTAAGCCAAGCTAGGCCAGAACTTCAATTAGATAACAATTGGAAGACTGAAGAGAATAGAATTCAAGTATCTTGTTAGATTTTTAATTTTTGATATGTTTCAGCGACTCTGTCTAGATAAGTCTGCACATCTATCCCTAGTGCTTCTGCAATTATTTGATATGATTTATAACTTGGGCATGATTCTCCGGACTCATATCGTCTTATCTGTTTATCGGATAAACCAAGATCTGATTGATTTAAGCCACAGCCTTCTCGAACTAAACGCATCGCTCTACCGTAAGTCTTATCGATTTTTAAGTTTTTCAATTTTGATTTTATTTTTGAATTGGGATCTATTGCATCTTTAAAATTACTTAAATCAAGATGAAGATCATTGTAAGTCCAATGAACATAACTTCCATCCTCATCCAGATTAAAATCAAGTAACTGCTCTTTCGATAATCCTGCTAATGATTTTAAGCTTTCAATAGGAACGAAATATTTTTTTAAATCACATGTCTTAATATAAAGCATATCTCCAGAAATAACTTCGAAACTAGAGATTAAATCCTGTTGAGCACCCAAATTCCAAGCCCTCACAATTCTTTTTAATTCATCGTCTGAGGTGAAATCTATTGTTTTATTTAAAAAACTCTTAAGTTGCAAGCTTTCCATCAAGGAGCTGAAAATGTTTTTACTTGCAACTTCTTCTTTGATTAACAGCCCTTTCATTCTATTTTTGAAATTTGGATCTTTCTTTAACGATTTTAAAATCTGAAGATTATCGAGAGAAAGAATAAATATAAGATCACTATTTGATCTTTTTAAACTGGATGTAAAGCCATCGAAAAACTTCACAGATTTACATCCAATAAAAGCATTTTCGAAGTTTTGGTCATCCGCTAATGACACAAAAGCAGTGCTAATCATTCTTCATCCTTTAACAAGACCTTTGAGTCCCATTCTTTCATCAGCTCGTCCCTATGTGCAGAAACAGCTTTTCTTATCTCTTTCTGAATATCACCAGGAATTGCCTTTTTACGATCAGAAGGAACTTTAAAGTTATAATCAAGTTCCTTATCTGTCGTTGTCGTAATAAAAACTCTTATTTCCCATCCATCCTGTTTATTTTTAACATGGAAATGAGCTGGGTTATGATCTTCACTACGAAAAATACATTCGTATCCAGGCAAATGGAAAACATCTACTTTTCCCATTTCAATCCTTCTTACTATAACACGTATCGGACATTTTATCACCTCTCTTTAAAAATGTCCCTTTATGGACATATCTACTTGTTTTAACAATAAAAAAACCCGACATAGTTTCAAGCTATGTCGGGTTTTTTAGCAATTTATACTAAAAAGAGATACCATATTTCCCATAACCTCCACCTTGGAAGGCAGGATTTTGAGACAGTCCGTGGCCCCTTTTTCTTCTACCCCTGCAACTCGCACATAAAACTCCATGGTCTTCAAATCTCTCCAACCACAGATCTTCAGTACAATTGCCGCCGGAGTTCCTTTAGCTAATAGCTGAGTGGCAAAAACATTTTAAGGATTTTGCTCTGGTCTCCTCTCTGACAATCTTTAAATCGAGGAAGAACATATTGAGGATCAATCTTACCCTTCAGAGAAACAAACAGACTTCGCAATTCAGACGACATTGGAACAGTTCTCCAATATCCCGCCTTAGTACTTTTAATCTCGTTGGTTCTCTTATTATAGGATTTTGAAACTCTAATCAGATTATTTTCAAAATCGACATCATCCCAGCAGACTAAAGCCTACTCGCCTAAAAATGATTGTCTGAATTATCGCCAAATAATTGATATTAAGTTTGGGCGGGGGAAACTGCCTTTAATTCTTTTTGTCTACAGATACGAGTAGGCTTTAGTCTTTATAAGGCAATACAAATATTCAATACCGCAGGAGTCGCAGGAAATGCGATCTTACCTAAGGATATGACTAATCCTGCATTGAAAAGTCCAAAGACACATCCCAGTCCAATTACATTTTTCCATTGAGGAAGAAAGGCTGGACGAACTATAAAAAGATATCCAACTCCTATTAAAAGCAGGAGGGCACCTACGGACTTTAATAGAACCATACTCAAATTAACTGCATTATAGACTTGTTCCATTTTTCCCCTTTGCCAGTACCTTTATCTCCTCCAGAATGTCCTCTACCAAACGAATTGAGGTCGTCTAAGTGGATGGTTTCAAATTTGGAAATTCATATTATGAGAAACAATGATTTCCTAGCTCCGGCAATATGAAGATACT
>CAMCZE010000199.1 GCA_945885655.1 Bacteriovorax stolpii
AGACTTTCTTTCTCCTTCTAAAATGAGATTATTGCCTCTTAGAGTAACATTGATATCACTTTCCTTCATGCCAGGAATTTCAGCACATACCTTGTAAGACTTATCTTTTTCTTTTATTTCTACATTTGGTAAGAAGTCGATTGTTTCAGATTTTAATGATCCAAGATCATCATCAAATTTACGCATAAGTTGATTCATCTCTTTTCGCCATAGAGATAATGGATTCTGGTTTCGGACATTGAGAGGAAAGTTTCCTAGTAAAGACATATAAAATCTCCTGTTTGAGGTAACACTTGTTTGGGAGTATGAACTCAGCGAAAGATTTTGAAACTAACTTGACCCTTAATAATAACATAATTTTTTTAGATGTTCTTTTATGCAAATGGTTACATGAAACAGGATAAGTCTAATCAATTACGATCATGAATTATTATGTTTAGATTTAGAATCCATTTCAGTTTTCATGATATCCATTATTCGAGCGATAAAACAGAACGCTTCTCCATTTATAATATGGAGATGATTTCTGAAAAGGATATGAAAATGCAACGTGAAGTTTTTATTCCTCTCCCGCATGCAACCTTGAAAGGACATTTGACCTACTTTGATCATCCAAGGGCCTGGATAGTTTTTGTTCACGGAAGTGGTAGCTCACACCGGAGCCCACGAAATATGATGGTAGCAGAAAAATTAAATAGTGATGGTTACTCAACTCTTCTTTTTGACCTTTTGACAGAAGAAGAGGATGAAATTTATATGAACCGTTTTAACATCCCACTATTGTCTCTAAGGTTGTCTGAAGTCACTGGATGGCTTCAGCGTTTTACGGGCTACCACCAGGAACCGATTGTTTTTTTCGGAGCAAGTACTGGTGCAGCCGCAGCACTTGTAGCAGCAGCTCTACCTTATCGTAGAACTCCTTTACTTGCAGTTGTTAGCCGAGGAGGGAGACCTGATTTGGCAAAAGAGGAAAATCTTCGGCAGGTGAACATTCCCGTTCTTCTTTTAGTGGGAAGTCTTGATCATGAAGTTATTTCCTTAAATCAGAAGGCCCAACAGTTTTTAAAACAGTCCGATCTTGTCTTAATTGAGGGTGCTACCCATCTGTTTGAAGAGCCAGGTAGCTTAGATCAAGTGATCACTAAAACTTGCGAATGGTTAAATCAGCTTTTACCAAAAGAATCATACATGGAAGGTATATTATGAGTTTTTTTTTCGAAAATCGAGCAGAGGCAGGACGACAATTAGGCCAAACTTTAGCGAGACTACAACTGACGAGACCGCTCATACTTGCACTCCCAAGAGGTGGAGTTGTTGTGGGTGACGAAGTCGCTAAAATTTTGCATGCACCGATGGATGTCGTTATCGCAAGAAAAATAGGCGCTCCGGGAAATCCTGAGTTTGGTATTGGATCTATATCAGAGGATGAAAAACCTCATTTTCAATCAGAATCATTAAAATATTTTAAATTGGAAAATGGTTTAAAAGATTTCATGGTTTTGGAAGAAAAAGGGGAGTTGCGCAGAAGAATTGAAAAATATAGAAAAGGCAAACCCCTTGGGGACATGTCTGGAAGAACTATCGTTGTAGTTGACGATGGACTTGCAACTGGGGTGACCGCTGAAGCTGCTGCTAGTTATCTTAGGACTCTAAATCCGGCGAGATTAATTTTGGCCGTTCCTGTTGGGCCAACGGAGATTAGTACAAAACTAAAAAATAGTTTTGATCAGATTGTTTGTCTAAAATCTCTTGAAAATCTTCAAAGTGTTGGAATGTGGTATCGAGAATTTGAGCAAGTGGAAGATTCTGAGGTTCTTGAAGTCCTACAGAAATATCATTAGAACTTAAATCGACAGCATCCTTAATAAGGAGATAAATATGCGCTTAATTCTTAGAAATTCTTTTATCTCATTAATATGTATCACGATATTTGTTTTTGCTTCACAAGCTTATGCTCAAAAAAAAGAAGAGCATCCTGTCCAGGCAATGAATAAAGTTATCGAACATCAGATCGAGGCCATTGAACTCACAAAGTCTGGCAAGGACAAAAGTACTAATGAAGACTTTATGAAGTTTTTTAATGATATGTTGGCCGAACAGGAAAAAGATCTTAGAAATATGGAAGCTGTAAGAGATAAGATTTTCCCTGATGATAGAAAAATCTCTTCTACAAGGGAGCGTTTATCATCTTTTTCAAAACATATTGAAGACGAGTTCAAGAGGTTTGAAATAGATATGAAAAGAGCTTTTGATCGATTTAGAACCAAACTAACAACTGAAAAAGATGTAGGTTTCTTGCCAAAAATCGAAATAGAGGAGAATGAAAATTTTTATGAAATAAAAGCCGAAGTGCCAGGCATTGCCAGAGATAATATTAAGGTACGTATTAAAGAAAATAATCTTATTATTTTAGCTAAAAGAAAAAATGAAATAAAGCATCGTACTCAAACATCGACGACCTCAGAGTTATATTATGGGGACTATGAACGAACCATACACCTTGGCGACAAAGTGGATCCTAAAAGTATCAAGACGGACTACAAGGATGGAGTCATCAGCGTTCATTTAAACAAAATTGTCCATAAACAAGGTAAAACTTAAAAGTTGTTTTTTGAAAAATATGGTTGATTTAATTATTAGATTGAATATTGTCGTGTTCATTTTTTGGATATTTATAGACACTGATTTTATGGTAGATAACTTTCTTGTAAGCTCCAGGTCTTTGTCTGAAGGTAGGATTTGGACTTTGGTTACATCAATTTTCTCTCATAATATGTTTTTTCATCTTTTACTTAATATGTTCGTTTTATATGGATTTGCACGAATACTTGAAGAAATACTTGGTCCCAAGAATTTCTTCATTTTTTACCTTATTTCTGGATTAATGGGTTCCATAGGTCATTGTTTAACAAGCTCTTTTTTGTTGAACGATCCTGGCCTGCAAGCTTTGGGTGCTTCTGGAGCAATTTCCGGAGTACTCGTTGTCTTTTCACTTATGTTTCCCATGCAGTTAGTATTCCTTTTAGGTTTTCTGCCATTGCCTGCAATCCTTGCAACAGTACTTTTCATTGGCTCAGATGTGTGGGGACTAATCGCCCAAAGCAAAGGAAGTAGAATACCGATTGGTTATGGTGCCCATCTAGGTGGTGCTCTATCAGGATTTATTTATTACTTTTTAATCTTGAAACCTATTCAATACAAGAGAACAGAATGAGCTGTAGTTAGACTACGCAAAAGAATTTTTGTGAAGATGTGCTGCATTTTGAGTCACCATGGGGCCGCTTAGGAACATGGTAATCTTTCTCAATTAACATTCAGTTGTCGTAAAATTTTTTACCTCAAGAATGTATTGAGAAGTCTGTTTAGAGGTTTAATATGAAAACAAAACATTTGGATATGATCACTAAGGTTAAGTTAAGTCCCAGTCTGAAGGGTAAACGTAAAATTCATGACCTTTTCAAAAAAATAAACAGAATCATTTATGAAGTTAACGCGAATTGAAAGATGAAATTCTGGTTTTATGATGAACCTTTTGAATTATTCATGATCTTTGTCCCCAATCTCCGGAATGGATCTTCGATTAAGTGGTAGCTTAAGGCTGCCACTGCGAAAATGATAAGAACCGAATGCCATTCGCCACCCAGTGCTTTAAACCAGTCGGGGCCACCAGTAAAACGATGCACGAAGAGTTGTTGCCATATATAGAGTGAGTAGGAAATGGTCCCTACATACCTGAGCACACGATTTTCCAAAATTTGACTTAGGTAACTTTCTTCATGATTAATCGTTGAAAAGAAAATCAGTGGATAAAGTAAGGCTTCAAGCACTGGCCTAAAAGGGACTCTAAGGACAAACAGTATGATCAAAGCCATTAGAGGCAAGTAAGGTGAGATTCTTTTTAGTTTATCTGTGACTTGAGGGTAATGCCTTTGCAATATGGCCAAGAGAACACCATAAAGAAGAGTGTCAAATCGCCCAAAGGTGTACCACATAGTAAACCTGATAGGAGGAAAGATCGCAACAACTCCTGACATTGTCCCTAGTTTTCTCCAGACAGCGACCGCTATTCCGATTAAAATAACGGCCATCAATAATTTTTGCGGCTTTCTAACTGTGAAAAGTAAAAGGGGTAAGAAGAGATAAAAATGCTCTTCAATCATTAGACTCCAAAACTGCCCAGTATAACTTGCATTAGGGTCTTCAAGGATTAAGTAATTACGCCAGAAGGTTAAGGTTGAGATGATTTCAATGTCATAAACTTTGATAAGGACCGGGCTCATCAAGAAGATGATTAACAGGTAGAGCCAAGCTGCAGGCATGAGTCTAAAGAACCGTTTCAGGTAAAATTTCTTAAAATCGATGGTATCGGTGCGATCAAGTTCCTTGAAAATGTTGGATGCGATAAGAAAACCACTGATGGCAAAAAAGAGATCCACTCCATTGAGTCCCGACGCAAATACTGGAAAGAGAGAGGAGGAAGGTGAAAGAACAGAATCTTTGAGATGACTGAGAATGACCGCGATGACTGCAATTCCTCTCCAACCATCCAATGTTTTTATGTAATAGGCTTTACCTTTGCTCATTCTCTTCCTACTTCATGACCTTGCGACAAATGACTGAACCTTTCATATTGATAATTTATATGAGTGTAGCTGAATTTATATGAATGTGACAAAAGTTCATTAAAATTCCGGACAAAATCTTTTTCCCCAAAAAATTTGAGTTAAACCAACACATGAAAGGAGAAACAGGGTGGTTACAAGTTTGCCTTCATGTTTGGATTTAAATGTGCCCTAATGTTTAATAAAAAATAGCCGATAAAGCCACTATGGCAAAGTTTATTCAAATCAAAGAACAAATTTATAAAATTCCCAATAAAATCACTATTGGTCGTGGAGAGCCGTTCACTGTTTTAAATGGCGATCAAAATGTTTCCAGAGCCCATGTCATACTCATCTATAAAGATGAGAAATGGTATTTGAAAAATCTTAATAATTCAGAGACATTTATTAATGGTAATAAATCCAAGAGCAAGAAATTTGTAGAAGTTCATCTTCAAGATGAAATTTTATTGGGAAAAAGTAAGATTCAACTCCTTGAAGCTGAACCTGCCAATAATTATATTATTGTCAGACGTTCAACGAACGATCTTACTAAGAATATGCAACTTTTATTCATAAAATGGTTTTATGTTTTAATTTTAATCGCTTCGGCACTAAGTTTCGTGGGCGATAAAGACGTTTCGATCCTAACTGCTGTCATTGTAATCGGAATAGCTGGAATTTTTCTTGCATTGTTTTATTACTTGTTAAAACAGTATATAAAAAAAACAACGCCCAAAGAAATTACTCTTGCTGAAGATGGATTTACGGTTCATTTTCATAATGATTCTAATATGACTTTTAAGAGAGATGATATTAGTTACTGGGCTCTCTGGCCTTGGCTTAAAAATGTTGTTGTTTTTACTAAAAAGAAGAATATGTTTATTTCAACTAAGGAACATAAAGTTGTCTTAGATTTTTTAAATGACCATGTTCTCGACAAGAAAGGAAAAACTCCTTGGTGGAGAATTGTAATGGCTTTTTCTGCTATCCCGCTATTCTTCTTTGAAACAGAAAATTATGCGTTTTATTTAGCTTCCTTAAGTCTCGTTGGAGTTGGTGGAGTTATAGCGGTTTATTGCGGAGCCAGATACGAAAAAGGGTGGAAGCAAAAAGTAACAGTTATTCCTGCGGGGGGATACCTTATACTTCTGTCTGCTTTATTTTACGATCACGAACCTGTTTTCAGGGTAAGAAATTTACAGCTAAAATGTATCCATGGGGATAGCCATTCATGTAAA
>CAMCZE010000200.1 GCA_945885655.1 Bacteriovorax stolpii
AAAAACAAAATCTCATTAATTGATTTTCAAAATCATTTTGAAAAAATCTTATTCAAGAATGGAATATACACAGTTGAACAAGTTAAAGAACTGCTTAATGATTCAAAATATCTTGATATACATATAAATCTTTTTAATGCACTTAAATATGCTACAAAAATGATTCTCTCAAAAAATGAATTAAAAAAAAGGTTACCAACCTTCTTATACAAAAATATTTTTTATGAATTAACATTAATGTTATTCAAAAAAATCAGATACAGAATACAGTTTAGAAAATTTAAACTTCTCGATCAGGATAAACGTTTCGAGCTCTCTTGGAGAAATAAGTATCCCTGCTATAATGATAATACTCCAAGCTCAAGCTTTGATAGGCACTACTTATATCACACAGCATGGGCTGCAAGAACACTTAAAAAGAATAGTATTCAACATCATGTAGACTTTTCATCTGACCTTCAATTCATAGCTATTGTTTCAGCATTCATAAATATCGATTTTTATGACATAAGGCCTGCTCAAATATCTCTCTCTGGACTAAAAACAAGGCCAGCGGACTTATTAAAACTTCCGTTTGAAAATGATTCACTACAATCGGTATCATGTATGCATGTTATCGAGCATATAGGCCTCGGACGATATGGCGACTCATTAAATCCAAAAGGTGATCTGGAAGCAATTAAAGAATTAAAGCGTGTTGTAGCAATTGGTGGAACCCTTTTAATTGTCGTACCTATTGGTAAACAAAAAATTATGTTTAACGCGCACCGTATTTATTCTTATAATTCATTTTTAGGTTTATTTAAAGAATTTGAACTTTTAGATTATGCCCTTATACCCGACAGTCCTGACGCTGGAGATTTAATCATAGATGCCCCCGAAGCCGTATCCAATAAGCAAGTATATGGTTGTGGGTGTTTTCATTTTAAAAAAACAACCAGCGTTTTCTTATGAAATTAAAAACTATCCTCAGACGTTTTCTACCGGACTTCTATCTGTATAAAAAAAATAGTTATTCACAGTCCGGCGAAGATCTTATTATTGATTTCATTTTTTTTACCTTAGGTATCACAAATCCAACCTACCTTGATATTGGTGCTCACCATGCATTCAGTCTAAGCAATACTGCAATTTTCTATAAAAGAGGAAATACTGGTGTCTCAGTTGAGCCTGATCCTTACCTTTGGAAAAAATTAAAAAAATATAGAAAGAATGAAAAAACTTTAAATTTTGGAATTGGTCTTATAGATAACGTAGTAGAAGATTTTTTTATTGTAAATCCTCCAACGCTTAATTCATTTTCAAATACTGAAATTCAAAAAAACATACTTGATGGAAATTGCAAGTTGGTTGAGATTAAGAAAATTGTAACAAAAACTATAAACACTTTGATTTCTGATAATTTTGAACATTGCCCAAACCTAATCTCTTTAGACATAGAGGGCATGGATTATGATGTTTTAAAAACTTTTGACTTCACAAAATTCCGTCCTGATGTATTCTGTATTGAAACACTGACCTTCTCCAACGAGCGCAAAGGTGTAAAAAAACACAATATATTGGAGCTAATGAAAGACAAGGGATATATTATCTACGCAGACACTTTCATTAATACTATCTTTATTAATCAAGAAAGATGGCAGAAACCGTGAGGCTCACTTGTTTATTGTCAGATTAAATGGAGGACTAGGAAACCAGCTATTTCAGTATGCTTTTGCTAGAAGCAACTCTATTGATACAGGAATTGAATACTCACTTGACTTGAGTTATTTAAAAAAATCGTCTCCAGCTCGAAATTATGAATTAGATTTTTTTAATATGCACTCAGTAAATGTTAAATCAAAATTCTATTATTGCAAAAAAAGAATCTTGTCTAGGGAATCAATAATTACCGAAAAAGTTCATTCACACCAATCAAGCCTAATGAATATCAGGCCATGTCAATATATAACTGGGTATTTCCAAAGTGAGAAATATTTCCAACACAATAGATCCGCCTTGTTAATTGATTTGCAATTTGATCTTTCAAGAATATCAACTGACACTCACTCATTATCTCTCAAAATAAAAAAAAATATTGCAGTATCTATCCATGTTCGTCGTGGAGATTACGCTACCAATGAAGACACTTTGAAATTTCATGGCCTATGCCCAATGGATTATTATTACTCTGCCCAAAAAATCATGAGACAAAAATATGTTAGCCCTGTATTTTACATTTTTTCAGATGATCCAGAATGGTGTAAACAACAATTCATTTCATCAGTAGATACTCACATTATTTCAAACAAATCTAGAATTCTTCATGAAGAATTTTATCTTATGACTCAATGTACTCATCATATCATTGCAAATAGCACCTTTAGTTGGTGGGCCGCATGGTTAAATCAGAACGAATCCAAAACAGTTATCGCTCCGAAAAACTGGTTTCACAATACAGAAATCTCAAGCATAGATATCATACCAGAAAAATGGATGAGTATTTAGTATGGAAAACAGTCTATTAATTTCCGTTTTATTGCCCGTTTACAACGGGGGAGTACATCTTAATGAAAGTATTCAAAGTATATTAAATCAAACTTACAAGAATTTTGAGCTCATTATTATCGACGATGGATCCACTGATGACTCACTTTCAATTATGCGGTCTTATAATGACAACAGAATAAAGATACTTGTTAATGAGTTCAATATTGGCCATGCCAATACTTTAAATCTAGCCATCAAAGCAGCAAACGGAGAATATATTGCAAGGCAGGACCAAGACGATATCTCATTTCCAGACAGGTTAAAGAAACAATTACAATTTTTTAACGAAAACCTTAGCACGAAAGTATTAAGTTCTGGGATTTCAATCTTTAGTGATATTCCATCTACTAATCAACAAATTCATTTTCAATTGACCGAAGTCAAAGCAGAGGACTTTTTTTTTGGAAATATACTTTTCCATCCAACCGTAATGGTAAAAAAAGAATGTTTTAATGATTACATGTACTCTTCCTCATTTCCCAATGCCGAAGATTTTGATCTTTGGACGAGAATGGTTACGCGTTTTCATATTGATATCATTCAAGAATCATTAGTATATTACCGGATTCATCCGTCTTCCATGACTCGTTCTAACCATGCACTCCAAATTCAAAGTACCCAGAAAATAATTCATCATCAATTACAGTTGTTTCTTGGTACTCATATCCATTTATCCTGGGTAGAATTTTTTCTTGATCCTTCTTCAAGAAATACAATTGAATCAGTTCGTGATTTTTGGCTATTTATCGAACATCTAAACTCTAAAATCAAATCTCATTACGCCCGCAAAAGACTTTTAATCATGATTTTTCGTATTTTATACCATAAAAGGATATTTTCATGGATCCCTCTAAGAATCCTAATTAAAGACTATAAATTTCTGACCGCTCATTTTTTGACTAGGATCTCGAATCATTTGATGTCTCCTTTGACTCACTAATATTTATATCGGATAGTTATTAGGTATGAAAGCTGAAAAAACTCATCTTAAAGGCGTTTTAATTCTCACTCCGAAACTTATCACTGATGATAGGGGTTTTTTTCAAGAAAGTTATAACCAGGATACTTTTAAGGCCTTGGGGATTAATGACATATTCATTCAAGACAATCATTCACTTTCAAAATCTCAAAATATTATAAGAGGTTTGCAGTTTCAGTTTGGTGATATGGCCCAAAGTAAATTGGTAAGAGTTCTTAAGGGTTCAATCTTAGATGTTGTAGTTGATATTGATCCTAGACCTGAAACTTTCATGCAACATCTTATTATCAAACTTGATGATCAACTTGGTCAGCAAATTTATATACCTCGAGGATATGCTCACGGGTTTCGTAATTTGGAAGCGCAGACACATGTATTTTATAAGGTAGACAATTATTACTCGGTCGCGCATAACACCGGAATTTTCTGGAACGATAAAGATCTTGGAATTGAATGGGGGTGCATGCATCCAGAACTATCCGACCAGGATAAAAACTTGCCTACATTTAAAGAAAAAATGGCGGAGTTGGAGAGATTCGAACTCTCGAATGGCTTTCACCATTACACGCTTTCCAAGCGTGCTCATTCGACCGCTCTGACACAACTCCAGAGAAAGAAACAAAATTGAGGAATATTACTAACACGGCCAGAAAGTATTATACAACTATTTGTTCCTCATATAACCAGTACGTCTTTCTCTAAAAAAGTGAGAGAGAAGTTTTGAACATTCAAAATGTTTGACTCCACCCATAATGGAGAATTGATGGTTCAAACGCTTATCACTATGAAATCGGTAACCTAAGCTAAGTGCTCCACCTTTGGGATCATATGCTCCAAAAATACATTTTCTAACGCGGCATTGAACTAGGGCGGCCAAACACATAGGGCAAGGTTCTAGTGTTACGTATAAAGTGCAGTCTGATAGTCGCCAATTCTGTAATTTTTTAGCTCCATCAACAATGGCTAAAATTTCAGCATGTGCCGTTGGATTAAATTCTGATTCTTTAAGATTATGTTGCTTAGAGAGAACATCGCCGTTCTGAGAAACAAGTACGGCTCCAACAGGTACTTCCTGGGCCTTAAAAGCTAACTCTGCTTGCTCAAGAGCAAGGCCTAAAAACCATAAATGATCCTGCATTTCGTCTTTCATTAATTGGAAACGGCAAACTTATTTCTGATCTTCAATTTTTTACTCTCTTTCCAATAGTTAGTAAGAAGTTTTAAACGTTGGACCTGTTCTAAATCATTATTAACAAATTTTACACCATAAATAATGGCACGACCGATTATGGTTTCACGTTTTGATCGAATCTCCGAATAAAGTGTAAAATTCTGATTAAGAATTTCCACATTAATAAGTACTGGACTGCCAACGGGCATGTGACTAAAGATCTCTAAACAAGCAGCTCCACGTCTGAGATCTGAGAGACGAGCGCGATATTGCTTTCCTTCAATTTCAACCCAACAACGAATATCGGCCCGAAACCTAAAATCATACTCCCACCAGTGAACTCTTGGGTAATAAAGTGGTGATGAAATTGTATAACAACAGATCAGTAGAAATATGAAGCTAATGACAAAAAGCACACCAATCATAGGATGGCCAACCACTAAAAAATTTCTCGTTAATGAAACCACGTAATAGACACCGAAAATAAAAGACATGTTCCAGAATGAGTAAAATAAGTTTCTTAGTGCCGTGAAATAAAAATTGTAAGAGACAAGAAGTAAAATCATTTGAAAGAGAAAAGAAAAATTTAGTACTGACTGAGTTACAAAAGCTTCCGCAATGAACGCCACAAAAACAAAAAGAAACTGTAAAACAGTTAAAAACTTGACCTTATCGTAGGATTTTTGAAGATTGAGTTTAAACATTGGCCCTCTTAAAGAATTATAACAAACAAACGAAAAAATAATTGTATGTTTTTACTTGAGAAGTACGCTCAGTTTTTTCTCGACCGGTCTTTTTCCTTTAGCTTCAAAAGGTCTACTAATTTTACATTTTTTATGACCTTAATTTCTTTTCCGTCAGGGGTAAAAGCTGCCAATCCAGTAAATTCAATTTTATCGGTTAAATAACAGATATCTTGGGTTTTGAGATCATTTTGGAACAGCCAGTAATCAAACTGGTTTTTTCTAGAATATAAATTCAGAGCAGGCACATTTTGATTTAAATAATACGAAAGTTTTGAAGCTACTTGATAGGTATTGGCCATGATCTCTCGATCTCCACACATGGACTTTACTTTGTGAGTCCATTTTCTCCAGCCCTGGAATTCATTGATGCGTTTTAAGCTTGAGTACTCATAGGGGACGATAAAAAGCA
>CAMCZE010000201.1 GCA_945885655.1 Bacteriovorax stolpii
ACCCTAACGTAGTATTTGAACCTGCGATGGATTTCGTTGCAGGTTTTTCAGATGAATATCCTGAGGGTGTTGATGAGAGATGGAAGAACGGTTTTGGTGTATGGATTTACAAAAAAGATGGTCGTCTTGTGGCCATGTCAAACATCTGCACACACCTAGGCTGTATTCCCACTTGGCTACCTGCGGAGAGTAAATTTAAGTGTCCATGTCATGGATCTGGTTATTATCCCAATGGAATTAACTTTGAAGGTCCGGCCCCTCGTCCACTTGAACGTTACAAAATTTACCGAAATCCCGAAGGCAAAATTATCGTCGATAAAACGAAAGTGTTCCGTTACGAAAAAGGTGAATGGAACGCCGCTGATGCCTTCATTGAAGTTTAATTTTTAGAGGATAGAGATATGTCAGAAGGTTTTGCTCAAAAAGTTGCTAACACTCAAGTCTGGAAAGCTATTTTCCGTCACGGACCACCAAACAATGCTCGTAACAGAGCTGCTGTTGTTGCAGGAAACGTTTTTCTTCATCTTCATCCTATCAAGTTAAAAAAATCCGGCGTTCAACTGGGATATACTTGGTGTATGGGTGGACTTACATTTTTTGTTTTTCTTGCGCTTACAGTTACTGGTGTTCTTTTAATGTTCTATTACCGTCCAACGGCTGAATACGCATTCACTGATATTATTGGTCTCCGAGAGCACGTACCTCTGGGGATTATGCGTGAACTTCATCGATGGGGTGCCCATTTAATGGTTATTACCGTGTGGATTCACATGTTCCGCGTGTTTATGACTGGATCATACAAACCACCTCGAGAATTTAACTGGGGTGTTGGTGTTATCCTTCTTGTTCTTACCATGCTTCTGTCTTTCACTGGCTATCTTCTTCCATGGGATCAGCTCGCAATTTGGGCGATTACAGTAGGATCAAACATGGCAAAAGCAACTCCATTTGCTGGTCATGGTGGTCCCGGTGCTGCCCTGGCGAAGATCGGCGACTTCGTCATGGTTTCTGATAAAAACGATGTTCGTTTCCAACTTCTAGGCGGACGTTTTGTAGGTGAAGCAGCTCTGCTTCGTTTTTACATTCTCCACTGCGTATTCATTCCTTTAGTAGTTGCAGTTTTAATTGCTGTTCACTTTTGGCGTGTACGTAAAGATGGCGGAATCTCAGCTCCACTATAGGAAGGACAAGGGACATATGATTAAATTAGCGATTAATTTTCTCTCATCACCACTTTATTCATTCACGGCTTTCTTGGCCCTATTTATATGGGCCATGAAAAGAATGGATATCGTTGGGACGAAAAAATTCGGCTTGGGATTATTAGCTTTTACGCTTGTGGTTTTTACCTGGATGGTGAGTGATCCGATTTTCTTCTCGATTATTTCTCTTCCGGATAACATTCCTATCATTATCTTGAACGCCCTCGTGCTTTGGACAACTTGGTTTGCTCTTTATAAAGGTCATCAAAACGATCTTCGTATTGCTGCTGGTGAACCGCCTATTGAAGGCACCCCGGAGAACCGAGAAAAAGTTTGGGCTTGGCCTAACCTTGTTTATACGGAATTGTTCTGTGGAATTCTTTGTACGATTTTCCTCGTCGTATGGGCGATTTTTTTTAAAGCACCTTTAGAAGAACCAGCAAATCCAACTTGGGCACCAAACCCAGCGAAGGCTCCTTGGTACTTCCTTGGTCTTCAAGAAATGCTTGTATATTTTGATCCATGGATGGCCGGAGTGGTTCTTCCTGGCCTTATTTTAGTTGGTTTAATTGCCATTCCTTTCATCGACATCAACCCTAAAGGGAATGGTTATTACACATTTAAAGAGCGTAAATTTGCTATCGCTGGTTTCCTTTTTGGCTGGCTAGGTCTTTGGGTTTTCCTTATTCAGGTCGGAACATTCTTAAGAGGTCCAAATTGGACTTTCTACGGGCCGTTTGAGTATTGGGATGCACATAAGGTTGTTGCAGAGAACAACATTAACCTTTCTGAGATTGTTTGGATTAAAATGCTAAACACTGCACTCCCAAAAAACATCTTTTTAAGAGAGGTTTTTGGTCTTGTTGCAATTGGCCTTTATCTTTTTGGAACAGTTCCCCTTATGACAAAAAAATGGGGACAAAGTTACCTAAATCGCATGGGCGCAATTCGATACTACATCATGATCTTCCTAATATTGGGGATGATGAGTTTACCCATCAAGATGTACTTACGTTGGTTCTTTAACCTTAAGTATCTTCTTGCGATGCCAGAATTTGAACTTAACCTTTAATTGATTTAGATAAGGCGAGAACGTAATGAAACGCGAACCTGGAATGGCTTACGACACCAAAGTTCTAAACAAGATCTTTGCTGTAATCTCAGTCTGTTTTCTTTTAGTGACGATTTGGATGGTCTTTGATGACTACATACGTCCATGGAAAGCAGTTCAAGTGAAGGCACTTGATATAGAGAAACAAAAAATCCAAGAAAAAATCAAACAAATTGATGGCTCTATGGATGGCAAGAAATTAGCTGAGGCAAAAACTAAAATTGCTGCTGCAGAAAAAGATCTTAAAGTACATCAGTCTGAAATCGAAGAAATTAATAAAGAAATTAATGAGATTCAGAGAAAAATTTACGTTCAAAATATGGTTAACGGTGTGAATGGATCTCAGGCCGCAGCCTACCAATTCCAGTATGAGCACGCTCTTGCTGAAAAACATATGGATCAGGCAAAAAAGATAAAAATCACTTTTGATGATTATAAGAAAAAAGAGACAGAAGGTAAGGATGCCCTTAAGGGATATACGGCCGATGAACTCAAGGCTCAAAATCGCGTAAAAGCGATTGAAACTAAAAAAACAGATGCTGAAAAAGAACTTAAAGCCTTAGTTGGTGAAAAAGAACGTATGCTTCAGGCCATGGCCGGCATTGATAAAAATGCTGTTTGGGCCATTAGAAATCTTCCTTTCATTGATTACCTTGATCCAACAATAAAAATTCGTCAGTACGTAATTGAAAATGTTACTGATGACCGCTATTTTCAACATGTACCAAAGATCGACCGTTGTACAACTTGTCACGTATTTATCGATAAAGTTGGTTATGAAGATCAATCTAACCCATATAAGACCCATCCTAAAATCGATACTCTTGCTGTTGGAGTAAACTCAAGTCACCCTGTTAAGGATTTTGGATGTACGTCATGTCATGGTGGTGTTGGAGATCGAGTAAATGATTTTAATTCTCCGGCACATGTACCTCAGAATGCCGCTCAAGAAAAAGAATGGGTGAAGAAGTACCATTATCATCCGCCTCATAAAGTTCCTCAGCCGATGCTTTCTCTTCAATACACTGAAGGCATGTGTATCAAGTGTCACCAAGGTGTCGAAAGACTTCCTATGGGTGAAAAACTCAACCGTGGGCGTGAACTTATTGAGCAATATGGATGTTATGCTTGCCATAAAATCGAAGGCTGGCAGCATCTTAAAAAACCGGGTCCATCACTTCTTAAGGTAACAGCGAAGGTTCCTTCTAAAGAATGGATTAAAAATTGGATTTGGGCCCCTCATGCTTTTAATCCGAAATCAAGAATGCCCCACTTCTTTAACCAACCTAATAACTCAACGCCAGAGTTTAAAGCTAAGAACATGGCCGAAGTTAATGCCATGGCAGAATACATTGTCCAAACTGCTAAGGAGTACAAACCTCTTCAGAAGTATGTAGGTGGAGATGTCACTCGTGGTAAAGAACTTGTTGAGACTGTAGGCTGTGTGGGTTGTCACATGGTTGAAGGCATCGATGATAAATGGAATAAAGTTGGCGAGCGTCGAGGACCATATCTTACAGGTCTTGGTTCTAAAGTAGACAATAATTGGTTAGTTTCTTGGGTAAAAAATCCAAGTCATTTTCAAGAAGATACGGTGATGCCTTCGTTCCGTTTAACGGACAAAGAGGCCAATGATATAGCAGCTTTTTTATTAAGCTTTAAGAATGCTAAATTTGCAGATCTTGTTTTTCCCGAGCTAGATACTAAGATCCGAGATGAAATTCTTGTTTCAGATTATTTCTCAGCTTTTGAAACAGTGAGTGCTGCTAAAGCTAAGCTTTCTAAAATGAATGACGCTGAAAGAACGACAGAGCTAGGTAAACGTTCAATTAATAAATATGGCTGTTATTCTTGCCATAACATCAAGGGATTCGAGGGAGATCTTCCTCAAATTGGTCCTGAGTTAACAAAAGAAGGCTCTAAGCCGGTTGAGCAGTTTGGATTTGGTCAACAACACCAAGTCCCTCACTCTAGACAGGGTTGGCTAACTCAACACTTAAAAAATCCAAGGATTTGGGACGTGGGCGTTCCGAAGGTTTTTAAAGATTTGAACAAAATGCCTAACTTCTATCTTGATAATGAAGAAGTAGAAAGCATGATTGGAATGATCATGGGTCAAGTTTCAGACAAAGTTCCACTTTCTGGTCAAAAACTTCTAAATGCGAATGAAAAATTTGCTGAAGAAGGACGAAGAGTAGCGAACAAATATAATTGTTATGGTTGTCACAAAATTGATGGAATGGGTGGAGCTCTTTCGAATGCTTTCGAAGACCAAAACTTTGGTCCTCCTTATTTAACAAAGGAAGGTCACCGTGTTCAGACTGAGTGGTTATACAATTTTTTAAGAAACGTTCATCCGATTCGTACATATGTAAACGTAAGAATGCCAACATTCCCGCTGACAGAAAAAGAATTAAACGTCCTGGTTCAATACTTCCAGGCCGATGCAAATCAAGGCACTTTCCAGGAAAATTTCACAATTGAATGGGAACCTGGTGAAAAAGAAGCTGCTAAGAAGATTTGGACTGACCTTGCCTGTACAACTTGTCACACAATCGGATTCAGTGGGGATGCTCCCCAGGCTCCAGACCTTCACCACGCCAAGAAGAGACTTCGTACAACTTGGATTGAAGCATGGATCAAGAACCCACAATCTTTCCTTCCTTATACAAGCATGCCAGCTTTTTGGGATGATGGAAGTGGAAACCTGATTCCTGCGGTTGATGGTGTTTTGGATAACGATCCTCAACGTCAGATTCAGGCGATTAGAAAGTATGTGCAAGAGATGGGAATAGATAATTACCCAAGACCTCTTCCAAAAAATGAGTAAATAAATCTTAAGGGCCCGTTTTCGGGCCCTTTTTTTTATACAAAAGCATGAAAATTTATTCTAGATAAAATGTTCATGCATTATGAAAACATTATTTCCTCTAAAGGAACTGTCTGCACGCAACAGTAGAAAAAACTTAAAGAGTGAGTGAAAACAAACCCAACTTGTTAATGATAAAAAGTATCTTTTTTTGAATGATGCCATTTGAACATAGGTTTGATTCTGGACTTAAGCGTTTGAGCAGTTACGAAAACGAACGAAAAAAAAGTTGAGTTATATGGTTTTAATCCTTGACAGATTAAGCCTAAATCCACTACATTGGCTTCTCGCGAATTACGGTTAGTGGGGGTGTAGCTCAGCTGGGAGAGCAGTAGCTTTGCAAGCTACGGGTCGCAGGTTCGATCCCTGTCATCTCCACCACTTTTTTCTTGATTAAGTTCAGAAAAAAAATCGAAAAGTTTTTAAAGATTTCCTAAGAAAAGTCTTGCGAAACAAAAAACGATCTGATAAAACACGAAGCTCTTTGACAACTAAATAACGATTAAAAAGTTTTGAGACCTTCGGGTTTCAAGATGAGATGAGAAAGTATCCAAAGCTTTAATTTGCCGAGTTTACTGTAAGATTAGGAGCCTTCGGGCTTTGGTAAACGATGTAGACGAAAGTTTGCATTCTAATCGAAAACTAAAACA
>CAMCZE010000202.1 GCA_945885655.1 Bacteriovorax stolpii
AGTCTGAATTAACCCTACATCAGTATACATCAGAAACTCTAAGACCCCCCCTTAGGAAATAATGGCGGCCCAAAAGGGCCGTCTTTTAGGTTGGTTTGACGGGAATCTACTATCAGCTTGCTTGAAATTTACTGGATTCCTTATTTAAGTTGCTATTTAAGTCATTCATGAGGGGTAATTACCCCAACTAAAGAAAATCGTCTTTATGATAAGCATTTGGCCCTAAGAGATAGTTGCGCGAGGTCATTTTTACATAAGGCCAGCTTAAGGTTTGCATCTTATCCCGCTCTTCGCTATTAAGCGCCCCATATATTCACTAATTTACCAAGGATCAGAAATGTTTAAATCATTTCTTACGTCACTACTTATACTCACAGGTACGGCCCAGGCCTCAATGCCCATGGGTCATCCCGGCGGATTAAGGGCGAATCTTGCCTTCACTAGAGGTACTGCCACCAAATTAGCGCAAAAGGGTCTTAAGAGAGAGTCAGTTCTAGAAGCAGAATTTAGTTTTTTAGTACCAGAATTAGGCAATTATCAACCGCAATCCGTGGCCACTATCGAGTTTATTCCAACTGACAGTCTTATGCTTGGGCCTTTCCAGGGTCAAAAGCTGGATCCTATGAGTAGTACTGATAGCTCTCACCACGGTCTTGGGATGCAGAAGACCCTTAATCTTGCTAATGCTCAAGCACACTCAACTGTCACATTTCCAGTTCGCTGGAAAGTAATGGGCACGACAGGTTCATCTTTAAGAGCGCGAGTAATGATCACAAATCCCAAAGATAAATTTGTAGGTGAAGTGAATGTCTTTGTTGCCGTTCAAGTGGATGGAACTCTCAAAATAAGTAATGGTTGGGAGATGGTTGAGGGACAGCGGGATCTTTTCAAAACTAGTGAAAAAGAGCGCGCGAGCTTAACACGATTTGATGAAGAATCAGTTCCTTTTAGCCGCACGATATTTGAGAAATCACTTTTAAATGACTCAGCTGAAGTTAACATCCAGGAATAAGCAGGATTTATGAATAAATTAATATTGTCATTATTGTTTTTATTAGTGTTGGCCTCTTGTGGAAAACCCATGAGAATTCAGGGGCGTTTGGCCTTCAGAGATAATTCTGGTTGTGGATCAGCTGTTCCAGCTCAGGAAATTACCTGGAGTGCTTGTCATGCCTTCAAACAAAGTTTCTCTCCCTCAACCGGTGCTGAGTATACGAGTAACCGACAAGAGATAGATGCTTTAAGACCACTCAAAGTACAAGTGGAACTGCGAGCGATACAGGGAAATTCCACAGGTGAAGCGATTAGCTTTGAAGAGTGTGGAAAGCTAACTGTACAAACTGATGCCAATGGTATCTTCAATATTCTTCTTCCGGACTGTGGAGACAGTGAACGGCCATTTATTATTTTAGGTACGGTCTATCTTCAATATAAAATTAATCGCTCTGAGCCAGCAGGTAGTGGAACGATCCGTGCCTTTTGGCGAGAAGATCGAGCATCGGAACTTTTCTCAGATTTTCGAGGAAGTTCTTTGATTTCTCAAACTCCTGCGTTCACAACTGATGAAGGGTATCGCTTCGCCATACCAACTCTGACTTTTATTGCTCGAGTTAATTCGGCCGAAACCACAGAAAATTTGAGCGATGGAACTGAAGTTAATGTTTATAATTTAGGGACAAAAGTTTTATCTGCTACAGGTACAGACAACCGATTTGGTTATTTTAATCAAATGCTGACTGGTTATGTGAATGCTGTCAGGCTTAATGAAAAGCTTTATACGGAAATGTCTTCACGAGAAGATTTTTTTACCAGAATGTATCCTATTCCTCCGACTTATCCAGAGAGCTCGATTCGGTTTGGAAGAACCTATTCTGTCTTTTTTGATAATGACTGGGCAGCGGCCAGTACAGGTTGGATGAATCTTTACCGACCTGATGTTACGCAGTTTTCAATGGATGCTAATGGAGATGGTATCGCAGATGGATCAGCTCCGATCGCAGGACTTCTTTCGGATACCTCGGTTGTCTCTCATGAATTTGGCCATAGTGTTCAAGGAGCCTTTTCTCCTTTAAATTTTGGTCATGACTATGACTTCGGTAGCAAGATGATGGCATCAGATGGGACGATCTATGACTGGGGTCATGGTGGTTGGCAGAACCAAGATTTTGGAAGTGCTGTGACGGAAGGAAGTGCTAATACAATTGGCCAGTTTTTATTGAACCGTTGTTCGAATTGGTTTAACAGTGGGTCACGCAGGCCTACGGGTGGGCCAAATCCATTTCCACCGTCAACTATTACTGCTGACCAAGGTTTTGATGATGATATTCCTTACCGTGCTCCAGGATTTCACAATACCCGTTGGCACTTAGTTAACAATCAAGGAATTGCTGAAGGAAGCTCACAATGGAATAGTCGAATTGCCAAAGTCGCACAACTAGAAGCACTCGCTACAAGTGTAGGGCATGGACGAGTTCTCAGTAACCAAGAGATGCGCTTTGATGAGCTTGGTTGTGATCTTTTAGATTCAAACACAAGTGTGAGTCATGTTCCTGCCACTTTAACCACTCAGCGCTATGTACGAAATTATACTTTTTTAGCATCTGAGTATTTGTATGGTGACACTTCGGCCATCCCAGCAGCTTCGACTTATACCGGAAATCCAGTGGCAGAAACCGCTCAAATTTCTTTTGTCCAGTACATCAGCGCTCTCGACACTTATACCGATGGATTTACCCTCACTGGTGCTGGTGCTTTTGGGCATGACTACAACCGTGATCGGGTTTCGATCGATGGCCCAATGTCAGGTCAGTCTTTACTCCAATTCATGATCGACCGCTCTTGGATCACTCGTGCTCAAGCACAAAATCTTTTAAGAACAAATTTGATGGAAGAGTTAAGATAAATGGGAACCTTCGGGTTCCTTTTTATAAAATATGTGAATTTTATAAAATTCATGACTCAAAAAATACTACATGGTCAAAATACACCTCTTGCTGATGTTTCCAACATCGTCTATTTCTCATGTATGAAAAAAACATTATTTGCTTTTATTTTCCTTCTTTCCTCGTTCAACCTCTTGGCCAAAGATAGTTTTACGCTTCTTCCTGGAAAACTTCATATTGGTGGATTGATCACATCAGAGCTTGTTTCCGTTAATGATCAGCAATCAGAGATGCGAATTAAATTCACCTTTAATATTGATAAAAGGCTTTTAGTCCCAGTTCCTCCTGAGTATCTTCAAGGCCAGGGAGTTGAAACTTTGCCATCATTATTCGCTGATGAAAGAGGGTATCTGGAACTAGAACATCAGAAAAAAATGAAATTTAAAGAGGCAACGATTTATCATTTAGGAAGAAGAGACGAAGGAAAGTATAAAGATGGGCATCTCATTAAGATAGTTCCAAATAACGGTAAAGCAGAAGTAGAACTCTTTTATCATCCTCATCTTTCAGGTCTAGGCTACGGCCGAGTGAGAGTCCTTATAAAAACCAATATTCCCTTACTTCATAATTACGTGCTTGAAGCTCAGAGAATGTAATGGTGCCTAGGACTGGATTAGAATTTATCAATTTTTCAAAATCTATCTAACTCGTTTTAATTACTCATTTTTATCCTTGATTTTAACAACTTGGAACGAGCAGAAGCCGTATTAATCGAATCGCTAATAAAGGTGAAAACAATGTCTCGATCGAGCTTTTATTAAAGCTCATTGCTGTACTTGAAGGTAAGTCTGCGATTAAGATTGCCGCTTAAAAATCAGAATATTTAGAGCTGGCCAATTAGATAACTAGAATGCACCGACTGTATTTTCACACCTCTTCTTAGCAGCACTAGCAGCATCTTCTCCACTTGAAAGCGAAGGATAAGATCCTAATTCAAGAAATGATTATCAAGCTAGGGGTAAGGCCGTTTGATCTCAGGGACTCATTCCAGCCCTGAGTATAGATTCAAATTTTAGACATTAAGACAAAGACTTCATAGCGGCCCCGGGATTATCCTGGGGTTTGCGCTTTAATGCCAATATTACCTGCTCAATATTTGAATTTCAGTCATTCGCTAAAGATTTCCTACTGGGTAGTCTTTATTCTCTTTTTTTTGTAAACAGGGCTCATGAAAAATATATTTTTGTTCTTACTGGTCCTCACCATTTCTCATGCGGCTTTTGCAGCCGATGTCAAGAAACTTACGAGCATTTTTCAGCACAACTACAACAGCTTCTATCGTGCCCGCATGTGTGGCGAAAACATTGGAAGATTAGTTGAAGAAGCGAAGAAACATAATTTAGATTTAAATGGGTCTTATGTACTCAAACTTGAAGGAGGAGGATTTCTTGAGACGAGTGGATTCTATACTCGCTCAGAGCCCAATGACCGTGCAATGTTGGGATATTTTCACTACATACTGGTTGCTGATGGATATGTTTTTGATTTCGATTTGAATGAATCATTAGTTCTTAAATTTGAAGACTATATACGGTTGCAATTTACTCCCGCTCACTTACCTTACGTTATTTTTGGAATCAATTATAAACCTATTGATGAGCTACCATCGTGGATTGTTACGCGATTTGAAGTTGAGGGGTATCCAACTCGTCCTCAACTCACCTGGAAAAAGAAGCTAGGTGATATTGTAGATATCAAAAACGTGATGAAACTACATCGAGTAAGATAACGAAATGCTCCTGATTCTTTCTTAGCAAAAGTTCAAACCACTAGCTATTATTGCAAATTTCTAATTTTAATACAAAGACATCAAATCCAGGTCTTTTAAGATCCTGGGCTTTCTTTTAAAAACTGGTGCCCATCCAAATCTTGGAACAAAAATCTTGGCGCTAATCTGGCGCTAAAATGCCCAAAAACGCACAAAAAAAGACGAAAACAGACGATCACAAACAAAGACTCAAGTTACATTGATATCTTGATAAATTTACACAATGTGGTAATATGTAAATAATGATAAAGTCGATTAATGGTAAAATTACAAAAGATATCGTTAGCAAAGGAACTTCAAAAAGATTTCCTGATAAGCTTAATAAGAGAGCGATATTTTTATTAATGGCCTTAAGCGATGTTAATACGTTTGATGACTTGAAGAAAATTTGTGAACCACCTTCATTGAAGCTTCATAAGCTAAAGGGAAGTATGAAGGAGTATTGGTCGATAGCTATTGAAAAGCCCTGGTGTATTATTTTTAAATACATTAAAGGTGAGTTTCATGATGTTGAAATAGGAGATTACCATGATTGAATTAGCAGTAAGGCATTCGGCCGGAGAGTTTTTAAAAACGATGGTTTTGGAAGAACGAGGTTTGACTCAAAAGTGGTTGGCCGAGGAAATTGGCTGTGCAGAGAGAAAAATTTCCGAGATCTGTAATGATAAGCGAGGGATATCTGCTTCCTTTGCTATAGAGCTAGAGAAGGTGTTCGGTATTAGTGCTGAGTTCTGGGTAACCATGCAGGCAAAATGGGATCTTTTTAATGCTCGTCAAAAGTACAAGTACAGTCTGAATTAACCCTACATCAGTATACATCAGAAACTCTAAGACCCCCCCTTAGGAAATAATGGCGGCCCAAAAGGGCCGTCTTTTAGGTTTGTTTGACGGGAATCTACTATCAGCTTGCTTGAAATTTACTGGATTCCTTATTAAAGTCGTCATCCAGATATTTTTCATAATTTAAATGTATCGATTTCATGAGTCTCACTTGCATGCCTTTCTGGCCTAATTCTCGAGCAATACACTAAAAAAATGGCCGCATAAATTAAAAGGAACTGA
>CAMCZE010000203.1 GCA_945885655.1 Bacteriovorax stolpii
GACCCCGATGGCCCTCACTCTCATCAGTGCAAGAGGGACCACGGGTAGTTGTCCAATGACAAGAGCGTCCAAGGGATCTCCGTCATCGCAGAAGGTTTGAGGAAAGAAGCCATAGTTGCATGGATAATGAACAGAGCTGTAGAGTATGCGATCGACTTTTATGAGACCGCAATTTTTATCCAATTCATATTTTATTTTGCAGCCCATGGGAATCTCAATGATACAATTCAATTGGTTCTTTTCATCAAAATTAATATCTACATCATGCCAAGGATTCATCTTGTCCTCCAATTCTTCTATGAATTGAAATTGAAGTCAGTTTCTTTGTCATGACCCGAAGCAGATGGAATCTAAAGAAGAAAAGTCAGGATAACAATCTTAAGACTATATAAAATAATTCAAACTTAATACGCGCAGTCTTGTAAAAAAAACTAAAAAAAACATATGGTAAATATGGTCGAGTCATCTACTAACAAAAGTTGGGGTTTATGTATTTAACATTATTTCTGATGCTTCTATTATCTCCTTATGTCGTATACGGTGAAAGAAATAAGAGCGAAATGCAAGCGCTTCCTTCCAATTTAAAAGGGATTGAAGTTGATGGAAAAATACTTCGACATGGTTATATACGCTGGCTTGAAAAGAAACCCTATACACCTCTGGTAGATCCAAAGCTCTCAAAAGATGGAGAAGGGATTTATGTTAAACATTGTTTGCAATGTCATGGATCTCAAGGAAAAGGTGATGGATTAGTATCTAAGAAATACGGTGTTAGGGCCGCAAATTTGCAGAAAGCAAGTAAGACCTTAAGTCATCATACAATGTTTATTCAGGTGGCGGAAGGAAGAGGGGATATGCCTCAATGGATGGATGTCTTGACCGAAGAAGAAGTTTGGGCACTTACTCATTATATTAACACTTTTAAATAATCATTTTCTGAAAAAAAATGTTGTGAAGCTTTAGGAGTTTTTACTCAATTTCAAACAAGAAGAAATCCATGAACGTTTAGAGGTTGTATGGAAAACAATATTAGTTGGAATGAACAAGTTTCTGCACAGTTCAAAAAAGATGGTTTTCTTAATATCTGTTATGAAGCACTTGATCGGCACATCATGGGCCCTGGTAGAAATTTAACGGCCATACGATATGTGCCGCCGACATGGTCATTAGATCGAGCAGAAGTTGTAGATATTTCTTATGAAGAATTGAGGAATAATACTTATAAGTTTGCTAATGCTTTAAAAAAATTGGGACTAAAAAAGGGAGAGGTTCTTTTTTCTTTATCACCTAGAATTCCAGAACTTTATACTGTGGCCCTGGGTACTTTTCGTCTAGGAGTCGTTTTTTCTCCCTTGTTTCCTGCCTTCGGGCCAGGACCTGTTTTGGCCAGGATGAGTAAGGGGAAGGCGAAGCTCATCTTCTCTCTAGCGTCACTTTTTCGCAAGAAGGTCTTTCCCGTTCTTAATTCCCTACCAACATTGGAACATATTATCCTTATTGATGATGATGGTTCTTTGAAAGATATTCCTGGTGCGATCGATTTTTATAAACTGATGGAAGAAGCTGATCCCTCACCCATTCTGGAAAAAACAGATCCAATGGATATAGCACTCCTTCATTTTACCAGTGGTACAACGGGGGAACCTAAGGGTGCCGTCCATGTACATCAGGCAGTGATTTATCATAAAATCTCTGGGCAATATGCTTTAGATCTTCGAGAAAATGATGTCTTTTGGTGTACTGCAGATCCAGGCTGGGTCACTGGTACTTCTTATGGAATCATTTCACCGCTCTGTAATGGTGCAACCTTACTCATTGATGGTGCTGAATTTAATGCCGCTAGATGGTATGAGATCTTGAATTATTTTAAAGTTGATGTTTGGTATTCTGCACCGACTGCGATGAGAATGCTTATGAAGGCAGGGGAAGAATTACCGAAGAAATATGACTTTTCACATATTAGATTTGCTTCTTGTGTGGGTGAACCACTTAACCCTGAAGTCATCAAATGGATTCAAAAAAATCTCCATATCATTCTTCACGATAACTGG
The DNA here is from genome assembly GCA_945885655.1 of Bacteriovorax stolpii. Classification (GTDB taxonomy): domain Bacteria; phylum Bdellovibrionota; class Bacteriovoracia; order Bacteriovoracales; family Bacteriovoracaceae; genus Peredibacter. Next base: position 2,052 of record CAMCZE010000203.1, read on the forward strand.
TGGCAGACTGAGACTGGTGGAATCATTGTGGCCAATGATGCAAAAACAGAAATAAGACCCGGATCAATGGGAAAACCTCTGCCAGGTATCGAAGTTGCCCTGATTAAAAATATTATTAATCATAAAATATTATTTGCAGCTAATAACGAACAAGGAGAGATTGTTATCCGAAAAGGATGGCCATCCATGTTTACTTCATATTTAGATAATCCGGAACGATACTCTCAATGTTTTGTGGGTGATTGGTACTTGTCAGGCGATCTTGCAAAAAAAGATCAGGACGGATACTACTGGTTTATTGGAAGAAAAGACGATGTCATAAAGACTTCAGGACATCTTATTGGTCCTTTTGAAGTGGAAAATGTACTTATGGATCATCCTGCCGTTCTAGAATCAGCAGTGATTGGTATTCCTGATCCTGTGATTGGAGAAATGATTAAGGGTTATGTCGTTTTGAAGAAATCTTTTATTCAGTCAGAAGAACAAAAGTTACAGATTCTTGCTCATGCCAGAAAAAAGCTAGGAGCGGCCCTTGCCCCCAGAGAAATTCAATTCCTTGATAATCTTCCTAAAACGAGAAGCGGAAAAATCATGAGACGCCTTCTCAAAGCGAGGGAGTTGGGATTGCCGGAAGGTGATCTTTCAACATTGGAGAGTGACAGTGGAGCAAGATGAATATTTAAAGTTGTTGCATGATATGATGAGAGTGAGAAGGATGGAAGAGCTTTGCGCTGAGCTTTATACACAAGAGAAGATAAGGGGTTTTTTACATTTATATATTGGAGAAGAAGCCGTTGTAACTGGAGTCATGAGTCTTTTGAGACCTCAGGATAATGTGATGGCAACTTACCGTGAACATGCCCATGCTCTCTTGAAAGGAGTTTCAGCGAACTCCATCATGGCGGAGATGTTTGGAAAGATAGAGGGATGCTCAAAGGGACGTGGAGGTTCAATGCATCTCATTTCTGCTCACGATCGTTTCTTTGGTGGAAATGCTATTGTCGCTGCAGGTATTCCTCAAGCAGTTGGTTTGGCCCTCGCAAGTAAAAAATTAAATGAAGACCGCCAAACTGTTTGTTTTTTCGGAGAAGGTGCAATGGCCGAAGGTGTTTTTCATGAGTCGCTCAATATGGCCGAGCTTTGGAAAATACCACTTCTCTTTTGTTGTGAGAATAACTACTACGCTATGGGTACTGCTATTGAGCGATCACAAGCGCAGTTAAATCTTTCCAAAAAAGCAGAGGCCCATAACGTCACTTCCCAGTCGGTTGATGGAATGAATATATTCGAGGTCATTAAAAAGACCAAAGAAGCACTAGATTTCATTAAACGAGAAGGGCGTCCTTATTTTTTAGAATTTCGAACCTATCGATTTCGTGCTCATTCTATGTTTGACCCTGAATTGTATCGGAGCAAGGAAGAAGTTATAGGATGGAAAGAAAAAGATCCTATTCATTATCTTGTCGACTACATGAAAGAAAAAAATATTCTGCCAATTGAGACCTTACAAAATTTGGAAAAAAAAGTTGAGGAAGAAATGCAGAAGGCCATCAGTTTTGCTGAGAACAGTGAAGATGAACCTTTGCAAGACTTGGAGAAATACCTGTATGAAAATGACCTATAGAGAAGCTTTGAGGGAAGGACTTAGGAGTGCTCTTGATAATAATGAAAAAGTCTTTCTTATTGGTGAGGATGTTGGCGCTTACGGTGGAACATATGCGGTAACAAAGGATTTTTTGAAGTTGTATGGGCCAGAGAGAATTTTTGATGCTCCATTGTCTGAGAATGGATTTACAGGTATTGGAGTGGGTGCGGCCATGGGAGGGTTGAGACCAATAGTAGAAATCATGACAGTAAATTTTGCTCTTCTGGCATTAGATCAAATTGTAAATTCAGCGGCTGCCTTCCGCCATATGTCGGGAGGACAGATCTCGGTTCCATTGGTCATTCGAACTACAACCGGAGGAGGAAGACAGGTTGCCGCTCAACATTCAAATTCTTTTGAAGGATGGTTTACCCATATTCCAGGAATAAAAATCCTGGCCCCGGCCACAGTGGAAGATGCAAGAACATTTCTTCATTTTGCTCTTCAAGATCATGATCCCGTCATGATTTTTGAACATGCGCTTCTCCTTAATCGTTCCGAAGAGGTCGGTGAGAAACCTCAGATGATAAGTCCATATAAAGCGATGCTTAGGAAAAGAGGGAGTAAACTTACCCTTATAACTTATGGGGGAATGCTCCATCGCTGTCTTGAGGCAACAGAAGGAAGATCGGATGTGGAAGTGATCGATCTACGTTCGTTAAGACCTCTAGATACAGAAACAATTTTTTCATCTGTAAGAAAAACTCATCGAACGCTTATCGTAGATGAGGGATGGAGATCTGGAAGTCTTTCCGCCGAAATTTCTGCTCGGATCATGGAGTCTTGTTTTTATGATCTGGATGCCCCCGTTCAAAGATTGTGTCGTAGAGAAGTTCCCATTCCTTATGCAAGACATATGGAACTTGCGGCCATTCCTCAGGTTCCTGAAATTTCGGCAAAAATTGAGGAGATGTTATTATGAAATATAATGTGCCAATGCCTTCTCTCGGTGCTGACATGGATCAGGGAAAATTAATGCTCTGGAAAATTAAGGTAGGAGACGAAATTAAAAAAGGACAGGCCATTGCAACAGTAGAGACGACGAAATCGGCAGTGGAAATCGAGAGTTTTCGTGACGGGAAGGTCCTTGAGCTTGTTGGAAAGGAAGGCGAAGAACTGCGTGTTGGAAGCACGATAGCCATTTTTGATATTCAAGAGGAAGAAGGAAAAGCGGCAGAGGCACAACGTATAAAAATATCTCCTGCGGCCAGAGTACTCGCATCGCAAATGCATGTAGATCTTTCTACAATCAAGGGTTCAGGATCCGATGGCCAAATAGAACTTAAAGATGTGCAGTTCTGTGTGGATCGAGAGACAAAGTTGTCTCCAAGACCAACTTCAGTCGTTAATATTCGGGAGGCCATTGCTAAGGCCATGTCGCGCTCAAAAAAAGAAATCCCTCACTTTTATTTAAAGACCCGTATCTCTCTTGATGCTCTAATGTCGTGGATTGATGACAAAAATAAAATATTACCTGCAGTGGAAAGATTAATGGTTCCTACCATTCTCATGAAAGGAGTTATCCAAGCGATCAAAGACTATCCCATGATAAATGGCTATTATATCAATGGTATTTTTGAAGAAAAAAACTCAGTTCATTTGGGGATTGCCATTGCCTTAAAAAGTGGTGGAGTGCTTGTTCCTGCCATCATGAATGCAGAGACCATGGATTTAGCGAAGTTAAATACTTCCTTTCAGGACTTAATAATAAGAACACAGAAGAGTGAACTTAAAAACCGTGAACTCACCGAGGGCACAATTACTGTTACCAATGTTGGGGACCTTGGGAGCCATGAAGTTTTTGGTATCATCTTTCCTCCACAGGTAGCTTTAATAGGTCTAGGGCGAATACACAAGGCCGCAGTTGTAGACAATGGTCTGATACGATCAGGATTTGTGATTGATGTCACGTTGAGTGCGGACCATCGGGTGACGGATGGACTTTCAGGTTCACGTTTTCTGGCGCAGATAGAAAAGATATTTTTAAACCCATCAATGTTGGAGAATGAAGATGAATCCACAGGAAGTAAAGTCACTACTCAAAGAGATCTTCCACGAGATAGCGCCGGAA
>CAMCZE010000204.1 GCA_945885655.1 Bacteriovorax stolpii
TTTACATTTGAATCCAATGATGGCCTATGTTTTTATTCAACTTTTGATGATTCCCTAAAGGGACAGTTTAGAGATATTGACGTGAAATGCTCAATTGAAAGCGAATCGGATCTTAAAAATCTGATAAAAAGACTCCAGACGGAGATCCGCCTGGATGTCTTGGAAGAACAAATTATCCGCGATTCTTAAAGAAATTAACGACATCATCGTGATGGGTTGCTGTATCTACTTTATGCATTACATGGACAATCTTGCCCTCTTTATCAATAAGAAAACTCTGTCTTAGAACACCTTCAAATTCTTTACCCATGAATTTTTTAACTCCCCAACTTCCGTAGGCATCGGCCACGCGGTGACCTTCATCAGAAAGAAGTGGAAAATTCAAATGATCTTTTTCTTCAAATTGTTTAAGTTTGTTAACTGGATCTGCACTGATACCAACAACAACGATATTATTTTCTTTAAGTGTTGATTGAGAATCACGAAGACTACAGGCCTGAACAGTACATCCTGGAGTCATCGCTTTTGGGTAAAAATAAACAACGACATTTTGACAACGAAAATCACTCAAAGTAACAAGAGCACCATTCTGATCATGAAGTGTGAAATCTGGAGCAACATCTCCGATACGAAGAGAAACTGAAGGAATAACGGCCGCTGATTGTTTTTTCGGAGCGGAAGCTTTTTTTGTTGTAGCTTTTGAGGGTACTTTTTTAACAGTTGTCTTGACTGCTATTTTTTTTGTCGCTTTTTTAGGAGCAACTACTTTTTTTGTTGTTATTTTTTTAGTTGCACCTTTTTTTGTAGCGACTTTTTTTGTAGCAACTTTTTTGGTCGCAGTTTTTTTACTCGTCGATTTTTTTACGACAGCTTTTTTTGTAGCTTTTTTAGTAGCCCTTTTAACAGCTTTTTTCGGAGCTTTTTTTGCCACTTTTTTTGTTGATTTCTTAGCCATTCTCTCATCCTTTGTTGATTACCAGTGATCTCTTAAAGTTCGAAGTTTAAAAAATATTGCCTCATCATCTAAAGATTTTTCGCTAAAGGAAAGCTGTTTTCTTAGTTGTTCAGAAAAAAGACGAAAGAAAGGATTTACTTCCTGTTCATGACCTAAAGTCAAGGCCACCCTTAACTCCGGTGAAACTTCAGGAATCAACTTCAGAGCTTCTCTCACAGACTTATTATCTGGCTCAACACTAAGTGCAAATTCCAGGTTTCTTTTTAAGTAATCATGGCCTGGATATAATGTTGTATCCCTAGGGAGTTTAGAGAGATTTAGCGTCGTTTTATATAACATGCCAAGATCACCTCCATTTTTACAGTTACCCACCCCTGAATTAAACAGCGTATCCCCAGAAAATAGACTCCAGGGGCCTGTTCCTGTCTTTAGTAAGAAGGCCTTATGATCTGTCGTATGACCTGGTGTATCCAATGGATCAATCTGTGTAGTCTCATTAAGATTAATCACTTCTTTACCATGAAGTTTGTGGACCTGGGCATTGAAGGCCTTAATGAGTGGGGCATTACCCCGAATATGGTCATGATGTTGATGAGTGTTTAGAATGCCTAATAAGTTTAGAGCGTTTTTTTTTATATAATCGATGATAGGATCAGCTTCATATGGATCTATGACCCATGACTCACCACTTTGATCATCAAAGATGAGATAACTAAAGTTTCTTAGATCATTAAAAGCATAAAACGTTTTAACTTGGACCATATATGACAAACCTTTATAGTTATTATTTTCAAGTCCTCTTCATTGCCATCATCATCACAAATCATGTGATTGAAATTTATCTCAATCGCAGGCAACTTCGAACTCTCCAAATACATCAAGGAGAAGTGCCTGACGCATTTAAGAGTTCTCTTAGTTTGCCGGATCATCATAAGGCCATTCAATACGCGACTGCCAAATTAAAACTGACACAGATTCATTTAGTTTGGGAGGCCATTCTTCTGCTTTATTGGTTTCCTCTTCGCGGTGCCGAAAAACTTATACTTCTTATTCCTGAGTGGGGTATTCATCGTGAAGTACTTTTCCTTGTTGCTTTTAGTGCCATACAGGCAGTTCTGGCCATTCCTTGGTCCGTGTATTCTACCTTTGTCTTAGAACAACGTTTTGGCTTTAATCGAACCACTCCTAAACTGTTCATCTTCGACCGACTGAAAGGTTTAGTACTTGGTGGACTCATTGCTGTGCCCCTTCTTTATGGAATCATTTACCTTTTTCAAAATGTTAAAATGTGGTGGCTTCTCAGTTTTATTGGGCTTACTTTATTTCAGTTTCTTTTGGTTTGGATCTACCCCACCATCATCGCTCCCCTTTTTAATAAATTTCATCCACTAAAAGAGGAGGCCCTTAAATCTGAAATTGAAAAACTAGTGGGACACGCTGGTTTTAAAGCTAACGGGGTATTCATCATGGATGCGTCCCGTAGAACTTCACATGGTAACGCTTATTTTACAGGTTTTGGTCAGAACAAACGAATTGTATTTTTTGATACTCTACTTAAGGATCTCGCTAAAAACGAGGTTCTTGCAATTCTTGCGCATGAACTTGGGCATTTAAAACTTAAACATATTCCGAAATCTTTAGTCACATCTCTCATTATTTCATTTTTTGCCTTTTGGTTAATGGGAAAACTTGCTAATGAAAATTGGTTTTATACGGGTCATTTTATAAGGATCATTTCCCCAGGAGTGCTAATTTTACTTTTCGCTCAGGCCATTCCACTTTATTCCTTCTGGTTCACACCAGTAAGTTCTTGGATATCTCGTAAAAGAGAATTTGAAGCAGATGCTTATGCGGCCCAAGAAACAGGGCCCGAAGATCTTATTAGTGGTTTAATTAAGCTTTATCAACAAAACGCCAATCCTGTGGTGGTAGATAAAGTGTATTCCACTTTTTATCACTCCCACCCACCGGCCTTTGAACGGATTAAAAAACTTAAATCATTCAAAGGCAAGACCGGTCAAGGCCTGTCTTAGGTAATCAAAATATGGCTTACGGTATTTTTCAATTTCGTTATGAAGTTCATGGTATCCACCCTCAAAAACTTTGAGCTGGGTGTTTTTTTCGACTTCAGAAAAATACTTTATCAGAAGTTTTGGATGAACAAGAGCATCCTCAGATCCAATAGAGACATAAAGTGGGCATTCGACTCGAAGTGGGCGTGAAAATACTTCTCTTGCCGTTCTTAGAAGCTCAAAAAAGAGCTTGCTGTGAACTTTAAGCTGGTTGTACTCATCCTTTATGTAACTTTCATAAACTCGCGAGTCGTGCGAAAGACGTCTTAAATTAAGCATGCCGGCCAAAGGAACTGAAGGAAGTTTAGCGAGGTTACCTAAAAGAAATTCGGGAGAATTTGCAAAACACACTCCCATAAGTCCTGGACCTGCCACTGGTGGAGAACTTAAAAATACTTTTTCCGGATACATTTCTTTTTTTGCCATATTTTGCATGTAATCGGCCGTGATAAGTGCTCCCATAGAATGAGAAAACAAAGAAAAAGACTTCATGGAAAATTCTTTTTTCAAATAATCCATCACTGCTTGTAGATCTTTGGAAAAATCTTGAAAATTCTCAACCCACGCTCTTTTTCCACCACTTCTGCCATGACCTCGAAGATCATAGATGGCAATATTGAAATTTTGTGAAAATAACTTTAAAAGAAATTCATGACGTCCAAGATGTTCACCAAGACCGTGAGTAACGATCAACCATTTATTGCTTCCAGTTTCACGCACTAGGCATTTAAGAAGAGTGCCATCAAAAGAAATAATGTCTCGGTATTCGTTATTCATTAAAATTTCCTTTTACTTTGAGCTTTCGGTATACTGAAAGTATGTATTGCCCAGTTTGTTATCAAAGCACGCTAAAAGTTCGCTCTAACGGGGTGATCAAGCTCGCCTTTAATGGTAAGTCTCGAAACAATTCCCTTTTCACCTATAATCTCCAAAAAGAAACTCAAGAGCAACAGATCGCCAAGCTCCGCGAGAAAATAATCGATTTTTTTAGTTTTTATTCAGAATTTAAGAATAAAGACCCACTCAAAACTTTTGAGGCCTATTCTTCAGATTTTTTGTGCACTTCAGGTTGTAAAATTGATGTGATAAATACCAAGGTCAGTGTGGTTGGCATCATTTTCACAACTGGTGAGGTTCAAAAATTGCTGCAGGATGAGGGAAAAAATTTTGGTATAGAGATCCAAGTCTCTTTTAAATAAAAGCTCTTGATACAAAAAACATAAATCTACATTTTATTGATTCGTGCGTGTTACGAACTGCGTTCGCATGAAGGGAAATATGGTGGGCGTTGAGGGGATCGAACCCCCGACATCTACCTTGTAAGGGTAGCGCTCTCCCAGCTGAGCTAAACGCCCATATGTCCTTTTTGGAGCTGTCATATTATGGAGATCGATGATTCTTGTCAATTTAAAATTGAGAAAAAAAAAGCCCAGCTTTTAGGCCGGGCTTTTTTATATTGCTAAATAAATGCTAGTTGGCAACTTCCAATCCCGCCTCACCGTCCAAAACTTTGAGGGCCCTCGCCTTCATGAACTCTTCCGGCTTAGTTAAATTCAGTGCATAACGAAGAACCTCTTCTGCTTCAGATACTGGACGAACATCAATGCCTTCCTTGATCTCATCAGGAATCTTAAGTAAGTCTTTACGGTTCTTCTCAGGGATGATCACAGTCGTGATCCCGGCCTGTTTGGCCGCAAGGATTTTTTCTTTTAGACCACCTATTGGTAAAACTCGTCCACGTAGAGAGATCTCTCCAGTCATGGCCACGTCCTGTCGAACAGGAATGTTAGCGATGGCCGAAGTCAGAGCTGTCGCCATGGTCACACCAGCAGAAGGACCATCTTTTGGAGTGGCACCATCTGGAACGTGAATATGGATGTCGTTTTTTGAATACCATTCATGGTCAACACCAAGGCGATTGGAGATTGATCGAACATATGAAAGAGCTGCCTTCGCAGATTCTTGCATAACCTCTCCAAGCTTACCTGTGACCTGAATCTTTCCGTTACCAGGAACAGTCACAACTTCAATATGAAGTAACTCACCACCAACAGATGTCCAAGCAAGACCATTCACAAGACCAATTTGAGGTTGAGTCTCAATTGCTGAACGATCATACTTAATAGGTCCTAAGTATTTTTCAATGTTTTTCTCATCAACTTTAAACTTACGACCCTCTTTGATGTCTTCAGTGACAATTTCAGTCGCAATCTTTCGGGAAATAGTGTTCATTAAGCGTTCAAGCTCACGCACCCCAGCTTCTCTTGTATATCCACGAACGATTGTTGATAAAATTTTATCGGCCACCGTAACTGAGTAGTTTTTAAGACCATGAGATTCAGTAGATTTTGGAAGAAGATATCTTTTTGCGATTTGCATTTTTTCATCAGGTGTATAACCAGCAATGTGGATGATTTCCATACGGTCACGAAGTGGGCCAGGAATAGCACCCAGATCATTGGCCGTCATGATGAACATCACTTTTGAAAGATCGTACTCACATTCGATATAATGATCACCAAATGTTTTATTTTGACCAGGATCAAGAACCTCTAGCATCGCTGCACCTGGATCTCCTCTAAAGTCAGAACTCATCTTATCGATCTCATCCAAAAGGATCACTGGATTTGAAGTCCCTGCTTTTTTAAGTGCATGAATGATCTTACCAGGCATCGCTCCTACATAAGTACGACGGTGACCGCGACTCTCAGCT
>CAMCZE010000205.1 GCA_945885655.1 Bacteriovorax stolpii
TAACGGCATTTTATATGTTCCGTATGATGTTCCTCACATTCTTTGGTGAAAATCGCTCTCAGCAATCTCATAATGATCATCATCACGGCCATGGGCACAAAGCCGGGAGTCACGGTCATGGACATGATGCTCACGAAATTCACGATGAACATTTAGATTTTAGATCAAACGTACCCCTTCTTATTCTTACTCTGTTTACACTTGGTTTCTGGTACGCCGGAACATTGACTGGTCAAAGTTTTGGTAATGTTTTCGGAAAGAAAAAAGAATGGTTTAAGATTCTTGTGGAAGCACCGAAAGTTGAAAAATTTGTTAATAAACCGAGACAACAATTCTCGGGTGTTGATTCAAGAGATAAAACAGAATTGTTACCAGCTGAATACCACCACCAAACTGGTTACGCTGGTCCAAATCCCAATGAACACAAAATACACTCTGCCCATACCATCGGGGCGATTCTTTCAATTATCATCGCATTCGCAGGCGTGTTTTTGGCTTTCTTGATGTATATCAAACGTGTGGTTAAACCCTGGTCTGATACGTTCCAAGGAATTACGACAGTACTTAAAAATAAATATTATATTGATAACCTTTACGTCGACATCATTATTAAAAAAGGTCTACTAGGGTTTAATCGAGCTTTGGCCTGGTTTGATATGGGAGTTTACGATCGTTTTGCTGTTGATGGTTGGACCCATGTAAACCGAGTTATTTTTAAAGCATCTAAATGGTTTGATAATGTTGTTGTTGATGCTATCGGGGTTGACGGAACAGGCGTCGCAGTTAATTTATTTAATCTTGTTTTAAGAATTTTTCAGTCTGGGAAGATACAGTTTTACTTCGTCATGCTGATCACGGTTCTTGCGAGTTATATTTGGACATTAAAGATTTAGTTTTTTTATTTATAGAGAGAGGTTCGTTGTGAACGGAATACTGAATTGGATTTTATGGTTGCCGGTGCTTGGGATGGTGGGTGTTCTTCTTACGCCTAAATCTAAAGAAAACGTTATACGTTATGTGACGTTAGCCACGACGGCATTGACCTTACTTTTAACGATAGTTCTCTATCTTAAGTTCGACACTTCAACAGCTGCAATGCAGTTTGTAGTGAAAGTCCCCTGGATTGAACAGTTCCATATCAATTACTCGCTAGGTATTGATGGAATTACTCTTCCGATGACGTTTCTAAACGCTCTATTGTTCTTCATATGTACTTTATCGTCTTGGACAGTTCATAAGTCGATTAAGGGTTATTTTGCTCTCCTTCTTATGCTTCAATCGACAGTATTCGGAGTTTTCTTTTCTTTAGATTTCTTTCTTTTTTATGTTTATTGGGAAGTGATGCTTCTTCCAATGTTCTTCCTTATTGGAATCTGGGGTGGAGAAAATAGAGAATATGCAGCAATTAAGTTCTTCCTCTATACTTTTTTCGGATCGATCTTTATGCTTGTTGGTATCATTGCTCTTTACTACGCGAGTGGTAAGGGTGTTGATTCTTTCAGTATCCTTGCCCATCAAGGTGGTAAGTTTACCGAGTTAACTGTGGATATGTTTGGCCATACCTTCTCATTTGAGAAAATTTTCTTTTGGTTCATGTTCCTTGGATTTGCGATTAAGGTTCCTGTATTTCCTTTTCATACCTGGTTACCACACGCTCACGTGCAGGCGCCTACCGCAGTTTCAGTTATCCTTGCAGGCGTATTGCTTAAAATGGGAACATACGGCTTTTTAAGAATTGCATTCCCTATTTTTCCATCAGCAGCGGTTCAATATTCCAACGTTATTGCCATTTTAGGATTGATCTCAGTTATCTACGGGGCCTTCTGTGCCATGGCCCAGGACGATGTTAAAAAACTTGTTGCTTACTCTTCAGTTTCACATATGGGTTTTGTAATGCTTGGACTTTCTGCGATGACAGTTCAAGGCATGAACGGCGCCGTTCTTCAGATGTTTAATCATGGTACCTCTACGGCGATGATGTTTTTACTCATTGGAATTCTTTATGAGCGCTCACATCACCGCTGGATTGTTAAGCCGGATGGTTCAAAAGGTTTTGGCGGACTTTATACAAAACTTCCGAAATTTTCAGTGGTTTTCATCATTGGTATGTTCGCCTCTCTGGGTCTTCCCGGGCTTTCAGGGTTTATTTCTGAAGCCCTCATTTTCTTAGGGATCTACCAGAAATTTACTACCATCACAGTAATTGCAGTTGTGGGTCTTTTAATTGGTGCAGCTTACCTCTTGTGGATGTTCAAAAGAATGTTCTTCGGTGAAGTTAATCCAGATTGTGAAAAGTATGAAGATATGAATGCGAGAGAGGTTTTTTACATGATCCCTCTTTGTATTTGTGTCATTTTCTTTGGAATTTTTCCAAGCCCCCTTCTTAATGTGATGAAGGTTTCTGTGGGGCAGTTGGTTGATCTTTTAGCGAAGTTTTAAGCGAGGTCGTTTGTGATACAGCAGTTACTAGAGTTTTTGAGCTTCTATATACCTGAAGTCATTTGCATCGCGCTTATGACGACTCTGCTTTTAGCAGAGTCAACGGTTAAAGAAGAGCATGGAAGTCGCGATAAGATTTATTCATATGCCTTAATTGTTTTGGGCATTACACTTATTTTCTTATTTCAAAATCTTTCAAAAGCTCCGGTAAATATTTTCCATAATGCTGTTACCATTGATCCTTTCAGTACACTGGTCAAGATCATCATGGTTCTGGGAACAATGGGTGCCATTTACCTTAGCCGCTCATCAAAAGATATTTACACAAATTTAAAATCTGAATTTGCGATAATGGCCGTTGGTGTACTTATTGGGGGCATGCTTTTAGCTTCTGCTAATAATATGCTTACTCTTTATTTGGGAATTGAAACTCTTTCCATTCTTTCGTATGTGATGAGCGCATTTAAGCGGGACGAATCAACTTCGGCTGAAGCTGGTTTGAAATATGCTCTTTACGGTGGATTATCGGCAGGAGTGGCTCTGTATGGAATGAGTCACCTTTATGGAGTACTCGGTTCCATCCAGTTTGTTGAAATGATGCCGAAACTTGCAACCCTTCAGGGTCTCGACGTTGCCATAACCTCAGTATCATTCCTTCTATTTTTTGTGGGTATTGGTTATAAGATTTCTTGTTTTCCCTTTCATATGTGGACACCGGATGTTTATCAAGGATCACCGATTCCTGTAACAGCGTTCTTTTCTATTGTTCCAAAGATTGCTGGTCTGGCTGCATTAGTAAGAGTTTCTATGATTTTCTTTTCTGGAAATTCAATTTTTGCTGTATCTTGGATCGGACTTATGTTGGTAATCGCTGCCATGACAATGACAGTTGGTAACGTAACAGCTATTGGACAATCCTCAGTAAAAAGACTATTGGCCTTCTCCTCTATAGGTCATGTTGGAATGATGATCCTTGGTGTGGTTGTTTTAAACAACGATGGAATTAGGGCGATCCTTTTTTACGGAATCACTTACCTATTCATGACACTGATTGCTTTTTATATTACATCCCATCTTTCAGACATGTATGGTTCAGACTCAGAAGATGTGTTCCGCGGTTTAATTTACAAACACCCAGTAATGGCAATCGTTATGGCCGGAGTACTTTTCTCTCTTGCCGGTATGCCACCATTTAGTGGATTTGTGGCCAAGTTTAATATCTTCTCTGTAATCATTGAGAAAAAATATTATGGCATGGCACTGGTTGCAGCGATTAACTCAGTTATTTCACTTTATTATTATATGAAATTAGCGAAGACGATGATTTTTGGGCAAGCAGACGGGACGGAACAAATTCTTGGTTTTACGAAAGCAAATCAAGCTGTGATTGTTGCCCTATTTGTTCCAGTTCTTTTCTTGGGAATCTTCTGGGAAAAAGTAATGTTGATCTCGGGCAACGCAACGATTTTTATCAAATAAATAACCAAAAAGGGGGCCCTCGCTCCCTTTTACTTTCCTCCACTATAAATTCAAAAATCCTTTATAATAAACTGTATGACCACGTATCGTCTAAGGCTCGGCAATGGTCGGGTGATTGGTCCGTTTTTGTTAAACCAACTGCACGAACTCAAAAGCAAAGGTCACATTACGGGCAAAGAAGAGGCTCAAGTTTTTCCAACTGGAAGTTGGGCACCTATTGTTTCGTTTGATTTTTATCAAGAATTAATGATTGAAAATAAAACCGAAGTGTTATCAATACCAAAAGAAGACACATTTTTTATTGATCTCACTCAGTTTAGAAATAACAAAAATAAAAAAGAAATCGATGCTGCGGAGATTGGGCTACACGTACCTACAGAGGAGCTCACCTCAACGATGCAAATGTCTTCGAGTCGGTTAGACATTGAGCTGGATAATAAAAAAGACACTGAGGATTTGAAAGAGATCGAACAAGTAACAGGAGAAGGGAAAACAGAGGTAACAGAAACGGATGCTGGAAATAAAACGATTATTAACCCAGTTGCACAACAGGAAATTGAAAAACTTCGCCGGTTACAGAAAGCAGAAAAAGAAAAGAGACTAGAAGAAGAGGAAAAGTTTCGTATCGCAGAAGCTCAAAGACAGATTGAGGAAGAAGAACAAAAATCAATTGTTCCCGTGGATGAGTCAACACAAATGATCCAGTTAGATTCTTTTAAAAATGAACTTTTGGTTCAGGCCGGCAAAGAAGACATCAAAATAGTTAAAGAAGAAAAAGAATTTAGGAAAAAAAGAAGACAACAGGAAAGAGAGTCAGAATCAGAATCAGAATCAGAGTCGGAAGAAGAAGAGGACGAGAAAGAGATAGGAAACAAAAAAAAGAAAAAACTTATTGTTTTTATGGCAGTAGCTCTTGTTCTTTACGTTATTCTATTTCCGGAAGATGAAAAACCTAAAAACGCTGCTTTTGTCGCTTTAGCACCAGATATTCAATTTCCCATTCCGTTTGATAAAGCCGATAAGAAAAAATCAGAAGTAGAATTCAATACCGGAAAAACAAATTTCTCTGATGGTTCTTATTCAAGTCTAGTGAAGGCTGGGATTCATTTCAAAAAGAGTTATGAAAATGATTTAGAAAATATACAAGCATTAAACATGATGGTTAGAGTCTACGCAGAAGAAGTGAAGCATACTCAGAATAAATCAGAAGACACCCAGACAATTTTTAATATTATCCAGAGTAAAAGACCTTTTTTATTACAAAACCCAAATGGTGTTATTGGTCTAAGTTTATTTTATTCTAACATTGGTAAACACGAAGCCGCTGCAGATACGATCGCGAAGTATCTCAAGATGAAAGATAAAGAGATAACTCCCGATCTTTTTGCTACCTATCTTAATGCCCTTATGAAAACGGGAAAGATTGATTTGGCCAAACAGTTTTATGTGCCACTTGAAAAAACGCCTGAAAAAAGTAGATACGTACTGAGATCACTCATAGATTACTCACTTCTTAATCAAGAGGCTGAGACGGTGCATGTTTTAATAGACGATGGTATTAAAAGATTTCCCAGTCTTGCATATTTTCCTCTGAAAAAAGCGGAGCTATTTATTAAAGAGAAACAGGTTTCTCAAGTTGAGCCTCTGTTAGAAATTATCAAGAAACTTAACTTTGAATCAAATAATTCAACATATGCCAGATATCTTGAGACGAAAGGCTTAATGATGGCCTTTAAGGGAGAAGTTAAGCCAGCGACTGAAATTCTTAAAAAATCCCTTAGAATTGAGGATTCAAATGAACTTAGAATGAAACT
>CAMCZE010000206.1 GCA_945885655.1 Bacteriovorax stolpii
CTGTGATGGGTTTTGATACATCTATTAAACAACTTGGTTCGCCTGATTCGTTATGCATGAATGTGGGACTCAATGATTATAAACGTCTCATTGACTGGATTGAAAGATCTGAAGCTGAGAAGTTAGTTGTAATCACGGATGTTTATGAACTACATAAAGATTTTGCAGTCTTCTTAGAAAAAAATCATGCCGTTCAGAAAGGAGACAAGGATCCGCTCTCGGCCGCGCAGATGATGGACCTTGTCAGCTATTTGTCCAATATGTGTAAGTAGAATAGGCTTGATTTTTGATTCTTTTAAAATCACAATCCAACCATGCAAGAACTACTAAAATGGTCTCAGCGCGAGTTTAAAGAATTGCCATGGCGTAAAAATCGCTCCCTCTATGGCACCCTCGTTTCAGAAATAATGCTTCAACAAACGACAGTCTCTACTGTTAAAAATCATTTTGAAAAATTTCTTGCAACTTTTCCAGATCTTGAATCTTTAGCAGAAGCAACAGAAGAAGAACTCCTCATAGCCTGGAAGGGTTTAGGTTATTATCGGCGTGCAAGAAACCTAAAAAAAATTGCAGAGATTCTCGTTTTTGAACATGCAGGAGTCTTTCCAAAAGACTTAGGTACTCTTCAGAAAATCCCGGGTATCGGGCCATATACCTCAAATGCATTGCTTGGAATTGGAATGGATGAGCCTGCATTGGCAATTGATGCAAATCTCGAAAGAGTAATTGCGAGACTTTTTGGTTATAAATCGCAAAAAGGATTAAAACTTCAAAAAGAAATTTATCAGGCTTTTATCGATAAAAAGATTTTTCATAAAGTGAAGTCGTATCGTGCCTTGAATGAAGCTCTCATGGATCTAGGTCGTACTTACTGTCAGGCGAGAAAGGCCAGTTGTGAATTATGTCCTATGAAACAAGACTGCACTGGTTTCTCTTCTGGTAAACCCCTTGCTTTACCTTTTGATGCTGTAGAGAAAAAAACTTTAGTGGAACACGAGATCTATCTGTTGCGTGTTTTCATCCTGAAAAAAGATAAGATCCTCGTTTATAAAAAAACTGATGGTGAATGGTTGTCAGGACAATATGAAGTACCTACGTTTATTATGAAGAGTACTGACGAAAAATTAAAACAGTATCCCATGCTTAAAATAAAAAAAGTCGAAACTCCATTGACTTACAAAACAGGGATTACAAAATATAAGATATATAACTCAATTGCCTTAAGCGACGAAAAATTTCTTAAAAGAAATGGATTCAACAAAACACTCGAGTGGCGCTCCATAACTGCTGATGACGCCAATTTATCTACTGCGACTTCTAAGGGTCTAAAAAAAATATTAGATAAAATGATCAGATAAAGAACCGAGATCAGGAATAAGCCGGATTCTGTATTAAACTATCATTCCTCTAGGCCCACCGTTACCAATGGGCTCCAGCACCCTACCCGTGAGCTCCTCGAGCAGACTCAACGCTCACCTACATGGGCTTGCACCTCGTAGAGTTTACCTGGTTTCACTACGCACGTGGTTTCCCACGCCATACATACTTTCTGTTGCACTTGTCCTCGCCTCACGGCGGACGGGCATTACCCGCTACGATGCTCTATGGTGTCCGGACTTTCCTCCCGTCATTCTTGCGAATGGCCGGCGACAGTCCCCTGATCTCGGTAGGGTGGTTTTAACCTGAATGTCCAAAAGGTGTCACGTATCTTTTGGATGTTTATGAACCATAGGGAAGAAAGATACGGTCGCACTGTGGGCAGGTCTTTAATTTTTGCTGCATGTCGATCTCGGATTCATCCGTTCGGGATATCTTAAAACGACAAAAAAAACAGCTTCCGGCATCAATCCTTGTAAAAGGACCGATAGGAAGTTTTTTATCCATGGTCTTTTGCAGAAGTCTTCTGAAGTCTTCTGGGAGTTCCTCTTTTAAAGATTCTACCCTTTGGTTAAATTGTAGGATTTCTTTATTGAGTGGGACATTTTCTGCAAGAACTTCTTGTTCAATTTCAATATAGGTCTTTTCCAGTCCAGATAAAAAAGTATGAGCATCTTTTAAATCATTGATATTATTTTCAATGGAATCAATCAGAATTAATCCTTCGTTCTCTAAACGTTCGACTTCGTTTTTGTAAGATGTGATTTTTTCTACATCACCACCAACTTCAGTAAGTCTTTCTTTTTGTGTCTCAGCATTTGCTAATTTTTTTTCAATATCAGAAAGTTTTTGCTGAAGTTGTATATGATTGTTTTTTAACTCAACTATAAGGAGATTTCGCTCACGACGTTTTTCATTTAGACTAAATAACCGATCCTCATGCTCCTTAATCTTCTTTAAGTGGTTGATTCTCATTTTAGATAATGAGTCGATTTCTTTTAATTTTAAAAACCATTCAATGTTCACTTAATTTTCTCTCGCAATTGCCGATAGTATATAACCATGAAATCCAAACTAACTTACCTCTTAAAACTAGAACTTTTCAAGGAACTGGATAACTTTAGAGAGGGACAGTTTTTTGCTGTCATCGATCAAAAAGTAAAAAATCATCTTCCTCAATGGATTCAATTTTCTCCCCATGTCTTTTGGATAAAAAATCCAGAAGATGAAAAGAATTTTGAGACTTATTCTAGTGGCATTGAATTTCTCCTTAAGCAAGGGATAAAAAAAGATTCTCATCTCTATGCTTTTGGTGGTGGTGCGACTACGGATATCGCTGGATTTATTGCGGCCACGATCTTGGGTGGTATTAAATGGTCTGTTGCACCAACAACGTTGTCAGGCATGGTAGAGGGCTCAATTGGTGGTAAGGTACAAATTAATGTTTTGAATGGTAAAAACCTTGTAGGAACAGAACATTCCCCTGAACATGTCTATATATGTGGTGATTTTTTAACGACACTTTCTGAAAGAGAGCTTATCTGCGGGAAAGGTGAAATCCTTAAGTATGGATTTTTATCAAAAGAAATTCACGTTATGATTATGGACAAGGCACCTTTAGAGGATATCGCTTTTGAATGTGCAAGATATAAAAACTATATCATTGAACTTGATATGTCTGACCAGAAACTAGAACTAGGTCGAATGCTAAGTTATGCATTTGAAGACTCACTTAAAATCACTCAAGGTTATGCTCTTGCGATGGCCTTAAAATATCTTTTTAAATTTATGAAACTTGAGGAATCTTTATATCAATGGGATCGTATGGTTCATGCATTATCCATGCCCATGGAAAAATTGACTGTTGGTTATTTTTCCCAGTTTGATGTCAATGCTTTCACGGCCTATCTCGATCAGCATTCTCATAAAAAGAATGAACAACATGTGCATTTAGTTTTGGTGAAATCTATTGCGTCACAGTATGTCGAAGAGGTTCTTTTTAAGGATCTTAAGCATATCATACAGAATGATGAAGAATTTAAACGACTAGCTTAAGTTGCCATTTAATACCATACAACCCAAGATTAATGAGTCTTTTTTAATAGGGGTGTATATGTTTTTTATGGGAATTGTGATGAATTTCTTCATCAGCATGAGTTATGCAGAAATCGGACGAATCGTTAGAATCGTAGATAACGATGGAGCATACATTAAAAGAGAAAAGACTGAACTTAAAATCAAACCTAATATGGCCCTTGAAGCAGGTGATGAGGTCATCTCAAATGAATCACGGGTCTTGGTACATCTTTATCCTGGCACCCAGTTGAGTATGGATAAGAGCACAAAAGTTGTGGTTCATAAAAAATTAATTAAATTTTTTAAAGGTCTAGTTCGAGTTAAAGTCATAAAAAAGCAAGGCCTGATAGTACAGCAAATAGTGGCTTCTGAAGATGTCTCTTTTAATTTGAGTGAGGGAGATTTTGAATTGGCTTTATCGTCCAAAAATGTAGATCTTGATGTGCATGAGGGAGAAATAACGGTATCTTCACCCCATATTCAAACTTTTGTTCCGGAGATTATTAAGACGAAGGAAGGGTTTACGTTTACGAGAAATCAATACAGCTTTTTACGGCGAAAATTCGCACCACGTTTTAATAATCATCCAGGCTTTACTCGTAAAGTTGAGCTTCATAAAAAGAGGAAATAAAAATCCTTAGGATGCCATATCCGTAAGGACACGGCATCCTAAAGCCACGGGACATATGTTCAGTATGTCCATACGGTTAGACTATTTTTTCTTTGAGGGTTTTTTTGCCGCTTTCTTCTTGGCAGGTGCTTTTTTAGCAGGAGCCTTTTTCTTTGGCGGCGAAGCCTTTTTGACGGCCTTTTTTTTAGCTACTGTGCCACTACATGTAATTAAGGATTTATACTCCTGAATAAGAAACTCATAAAAATCATATGATTCATCAGGCTTCATCATCTCGTAATGGGGTCTAAGTTCCTCCCACTTTTTTAAGCTTTTAGCTTTAATAAGGTTAATCAAATAAAAACATTTTTGAACACAATTAACCTTGGTCTTATCAATGGCAAGATTCTCATAGGAATAACTCATAAATCTCCTTTTTCTTGGTATGAATCTTGTCGGATATTTTCCATAAATCTTTATGTTGGAATATTTACAGGCCCTATAGGAGAGAAAACTCACTTATGTTAACTATCAAAAAATCAAAAGAATAAAGGACTTATCATGTTTATCCAAATGGAACCAGATTGGTGGTTTTAGTCCACCAATCGTCCGTAACCTAGGCATCTTCAATCGCGGCCTTATTATTCAAAACTTTTAACAGCAATTAAAAATGAAGTGTCCAAAATATAGACATCTATATAAGGAGATGTAGTTTTTACAGTAGCCGTGTCGCATCGCGGCAAACATGATAAAACTAATCCATTACTTAAACCGTTCGCAGATTCTAAACATCTCATTTGTTCTGGTATGCGCACAAAATAAATAAAGGATGAACTATGAAATGTCTATTGGCCGTTATCGCTCTTTCTTTCGTAAGCACAGCTGCTTTTGCTCAAGATGCTTCAGTTTCAAAATACTATAATCTTTTGAATGCTGAAAACAAAGCTAAGGCTTCTCTTGGAAAAATCGCTAAAATCGTTCTTGTTGAGAAAGATGCCGTTAAAACAAAAAAAAGACATTCAAAAATCGGAACTTCTTCATCTACAGCTTCTCAAGCACTTGTAGACAGCCGTTCATGTACTGCTGGTCTTTATGTTGAAAGTTTAAATCTTGGTTCAAGCTCTGACTGTAATGGTAACGAAACTACATACTTAAGAAACGCTAACGTAGCTGTTGAAATGAACTTTTCAACATTTGAATTCGATCTTACTGAAGTAACTGTTCAGCTTTATGCTCAAGATGCTTACGATTCTTATCTTGTGGTTGATGATCTTTTCACGATTGAATCAGACGCTTTTGGTTCAGGTGCAAACACTGTTGTTTATGTAGTTGATTCTTCATATGCTTATAACTACAGCATCTTTGCTGATGTTTATCTTGATGATGAACGTGGAACTGCTTGTGTTATTACAACTAACTCTGCTGTAATCGAATAATTTAAGACCTACTTTTCTACCGGCCCTGTCTAAGTTTTAGACAGGGCCGGTATTTTCTGTTGTTTCTGGGCGATTGTGTCCGGTTTATTTCGGAGCGATTATGTCCTATTGGACTAGCTGGACTTTCTCAGCTTCGACCGATCCCCATAATCATTTAGTCTTTTCCGACAAGAGACCTTGCACTGAACCTTTCTGCCCATAATATC
>CAMCZE010000207.1 GCA_945885655.1 Bacteriovorax stolpii
CTTATTTGCAAATTCCTCTAGAAGTGCTTTGGGAAAAAGATCCTTGGTATCCTCTAACTGTTCAATGAGCTCACGCAGCTCTTCCAGGATGCTCTTTGCTTCTTCTTGAAAACTGTCTATAATTTCTTTATCAAGTTCCAAAAGTGACCTCCATGAGTGACTCTTATTTCCCAATCCGTCTCAACACATTACGACCCGATGAAGTCGTCACTTTTGATATTTACCTGCGTTTAGGAAACCGTTACATCCATTATAATCGTGAGCAAGATGAGATGGAAGGATTACGTTTAAAAAACCTGAAATCAAAAGGTGTAAGAAAACTTTTTATCCTCGCCCAAGAAGAAGATAAGTATCTTCATTATTTAGAAGATGGACTTAATAACCTTAAAGATCAATCTCGGGATATTGAGTCACGAGGTGCTCTCGCTCACGACGTTATGGTGGCCGCTGTAGAAAACGCTGAAAAGAATCTAGAGACCGAGGCAGGTTTTCAAGGACAGAAAAAGCATTTCGACAAAATCAGTGAGTTCATCACATCCGACCGAAATGCTATTAAAAGCATGCTTCAGTCTGCAGGTATTTCCGTTGATAACAACCATCACTCTGCAACTGTTTCAAGTTTATGCCTGGCCGTTGCAAGTAAGGCCGGAATGGAAAATAAAAATGACCTATTTGAATTAGGCACTGCGGCCCTACTACATGATCTAGGAAAAAGCCGTTTAAAATTTGATCCTATGAAAGCTCGAGACAAGATGACCTCTGCGGAGTTAAAACAGTTTAAAAATCACCCTCAAGATGGTGCTGACATGCTCGCAGGTAAACCTTATATTAGCCCGCGAATCTTAGGTCTGGTCGCTGCTCATGAAGAAATGGGGGAAGGCCGTGGGTTTCCTCAAAAGGTAAACCTTTTTAAACAACCTCTGTCTTATCAGATCCTGAGTATGGTGAATCAATTTGATCATTTTGCTACAGAAAATAACTTACCCTTGGCCAAGGCCATGGATCCATTTTTTGAAAAGTTCAATCGAGACTATGATGATGGCCTACTCACGACTTTGGCCACAGTTCTGACTTAAGTTCCAAGAAAAAAATCTTTCGCTAGGCCTGCCTTATGAAGTTTTGCCACCTTTGAAGGGACAAGACCCGTAAAACGTAATTCACCATCTTTAAATAATCCTACGTCTTGCATGAGAATTTTGTCACCTTCCATACCACCCACTTCAGCAAGTTGATGAACTACTCGATGCCCATTTTTATCTCTTCTAATCTGAAGAATATAATCTACGGCCGTGCCAATCTGGTAACGAAGGGCCTTAATAGGAAGATCATATCCAGAAAGCATATAGAGATTTTCTAAACGCATAAGACACTCACCTGGAGAATTTGCATGGACTGAAGTCATTGATCCTTCATGGCCTGTATTCATGGCCTGAAGTAAATCAAACACTTCTCCACCCCTAACCTCTCCCACGATGATTCGATCAGGTCTCATTCTTAAAGTGTTTTTAAGCAAATCTCGAATCGCTAATCCCTTAGAGTCGGCCACCTGAGGGCGGGCCTCAAGTCTTACCACATTAGGCAAGTTAAACTGAAGCTCACGTGTATCTTCAATGGTTATGATTCTTTCTTTATGTGGAATTTCCTGCAACAAAAGATTAAGAAAAGTTGTTTTACCTACACCTGTTCCCCCAGCAACAATGACGTTCACGCGGGCCTTCACAAGTATTTTAAAAAAATCCATCCACTGTTTTGACAAAGAAAAAATGCCAGGCGAGGCATCAAAGGTTTTAATATTTTTCATATAACGTCGGATCGTGACGGCATGGGTATTACCCGTATATTCTTTGTGAATAAAGTTTACTCGGCTTCCATCAGTCAAATTTCCATCCATTATAGGGACATTCGAGCTGAATTCTTTACGATTATATAACGCCACTTCCTGACAAAATTCTTCAATCTCATCTTCAGTAAATTTTGTATCAAGACGAATCATCTCTCCGTCTTTTTCCACATAAACGTTATCAAGACGGTTAATAATGACTTCCGAGATACCGGCCTTTTTCCCTAATTCTTCAATTAAACCGAAGATGACATTTTTAGACATAAAAACCTTATATTTTTTCGTAAAGGAAAAGTTCTGATTCGTTGATACTCGCCCCATAGGCCAGGAGATTTTCATGCATCATCTCACGGGACTCTGGAGACATCAGAGGATAAAGCTCATTAAGTTTTCGTGCTGATCCAATATGATTCATTAAAGACTTTGGCCCAAAAGAGCGCTGTAAATGAAGAACAATGATGACTAACCAATCAATTTTTTCTGAACGACCATGAGATAGCTTAAGAAGAGTACCTATTTCGTCGGGGATTAAAATCTGCCCCTGCTGCTCACTTTCTCTTTCATGAAGTTCAATATTGGCCATTTTAAGATAAAAACCTAATAAAAATGCACGTGAAAAACTATTTACACCATGATCAGAAAATTTTGTTTCAATGGTTTTGATGTCATCGACCAATTCCATATTCGTTTTTGTAGGAAAATTTCCATAAAGTTTTTTTGATATGAAAATGCTGGCCATACGATCCCTAAAGTTAGACCAGCCTAAGACCGTAATGATGTTTTCTAAACCTCTCTGATTCTCATCAAATTCGGCAAGGGCCTGCTCACAGATCATATAGAGGGCCTTGTTCGTCTTTATGGTATCAAAAACAATAGAAGACTGAGAGACAAGGGATAGATTTGTCTTAAGCAAAACCACAAACTCTTTGGGCAAAGTCACTAAAGGAAAATGCAATTTGTTCATATTTCCGACTGTTTTAATTCGAACCGTTTACAATTCTTTCATTAATTAGAACACGATACTCATAAACTTGCAGCTTTTAAGGATTTAAAGTTAAATGAAATAATGAGTTTACCTAATTATCACACCATCCATTTGAAAAGCTCCGAGCTTGAAGAACTTAAGCAGTTCCTAGAACCTGATCTCAATCTTAAAAGACCTGTGGTTTTTAATCTCAAGTCTCTGACCTTTGACCAGCAACGCGAAGTGATCGGTTTGACAGAAAACTTTTTCACTTCAAATAACATTTCTTTTAAATTTCCTTATCCCATTTATTTTGTGACAGATCATGAGGCCAGCATTACGCAGATGTCTCTGGTCAATTCAGTCGAACAATTGCCGAAGTTTTTTACTCAGAAAGAAAGTAAGATGAATGTAAAAGAATCTCACGTTTTAGGAAAAAATAAACTGCTGCAACAAGAACTTAAAAATAATGATGCTCAACAAAGTGAGATCGAAATCAGTACCTATGGTCAGTTTCACAAAAAAATCCATGAACTAGAACATGAGCGGCTTTTTTTACGTTCTATCCTTAATCGTATTTCACAGGTAAAAAAAAATGGATAAAAAAAAACACATTAAAGGCATGCCTCTTGATGACATCAAAGGTTTTGAAGAATTCATTGAAGGTCAATCAGACGAGACAAGTTTTCTACCTAAACCTACTGGCGGAACAAAAAGAGAAGTCTCCTTTGAACATTTCACTTTTTTAACAATCGACTCCGAACGTTTGGCCCGCATCAAAAATCTTCTCACGAGTAAACTTCCCTTCTCATCAAAATTTGAACAAGGTCACAAACTTCTTGATGAACAAAAAAATGAAATTATTCTCTTAAAAAATAAGATTTTTGCATTAAGCGACGTAGATCAATCACCTTATCGTCGCTCAGTTAATGAAATTTTTGATTCTTTTTTTTCCCCACCTCAATAGCACAGGCATCTAAATCTATCCCCATTCTAGCTGTTTACCTTGATCCATTTCGGAAATAGAGTGACGTTTTAAAGAAATTGGGGCCGAAGTGGGCCCTTGAAATGCTTCGCTTTTCTGCGGGTATTATTAAGACCAGGGAGAAAACTCACAGAGTTTTCTCCCTGGCCCGTCCGAAATAAGAACGTCGAAGAAAGAATAACTTAAAGAGGACGGAATATAGCTTTAGATGCGTATGCCCTGACCTCAAAAGACCTTAATGACCCTAATTGTTAGAATAATTAAGAAGAATTGGCCCACCGACATGCTTAAAATCTTCTTCCGTCATATTATCAACTTCATAGCCATTTAGCTGTTCAATCATTACTTGATAAAGATATTTATCAAATTGAGGAATAAGCTCTAACCCAAATTTTTTGATAAAATGAAATATCTTTTCTCTGAAGATTGGATCTTCTTCACCCTTGATAAGATACTCATCATTAATTTTTGTGAAAAAAAGATGATAAAAATTCTTGAGTTCTGAAATCGTCACACCCATCTTGCCGGCCATCGACTCTTGGTAGTGCCCACCAACAAAATTAATGAAACTGGAAATCATGATGGCCTCAAAGTCGATATTATCTACTTCGTAATTAAGGTAGAACTGATCATTCAAAAGGCCTTCAGATTTAAGTTTTTCCAGACTCTTAAAAAATGTCATGACAAATGGAAAAGCAATAATCAAAGTCTCAGAGGCACTTACCCATAGTTCATAAGACTTGAGATCTGAGATTTCAAGTGGCTTAGAGCTTCCATCAAACTTATATTTTGTGATTTCTTCATGAGAGTTTTCTAAAAATGCATTCCAATACATACCAAGGAAATATCCAAAATCATCGTGCTCAAATGGAGTTGTCGCTATGGCCTTTTTGATGTTTCTTTTTGTATCTTCAATAAGACTGTGTCCGACTTTATACACATCCATAAAATCGAATAACTCAAAAATGGCCTTTGTTTTATCCATCTTGCCCAAGATATATTCAAAACCTAATTCAAGACGCTGTCTGGTCTGCGTTCCGACTTTATTCATTCCTGCAGAACCATTTTTAAATGCATCGTCAAGAGTCATGCGAGAGTTAACAAGTCTGACAAAACTAAACTGAAGATACTGCTGACGTTTTTCAGTCGTTATTTCGGCCAAAGCATCTTTTAAACTTCCCATCCCATTTTGATAAGGCACAAGTGATGAAGCATGCAAAGTTTGATTAGCAGACTGAGCATCAAGGCTTCCCGTCTGACCCTTTTTAGTACGAATAAATTCATTAATTTGTTGTTTATTATTAAAAGGAGCATTCAAGGCCATAGCATCAAAATAATCAACAAAACCATACTCTCTTAAACGCTCAATCTTTTCTTGATAGGCCGTCTCTTCCATTATTTGGTAAGAATCAACCACCATCTTAAATAAGAAGGCATAAGCATTCTCTACTCCCATTTCACAATATAGTTTTTTTATGGAGTCTTTCAATTCTCTGACCATGTTAAAATGATCAGGATACTGAACCAAAAGTTGCATATCTTCAGTCAAAAAATAGTTATCATCATCCGGATACATCGGATCTTCTACGTCAAAAGTTGAAATTGTGAATTGATTTTTAAGTCCTAATAAAAAGTCCTCGCTTTTTAAATACTCCATGACCACTTCTTCATCAGGACACTTGGACATGACCTCAAGCCAATAAAAAATGGCCTCAGGATCGACACTGTCTTTTTGCCACAGATCAATGTCTCGTAAGGCCTGACGTTGTTGTCCTGAGAGTTTCGGTAGAATCAGGGCCACCTGATCTTTAGAAGTGGATTGCAGAGAAATATACAATGGCTGAATAGGAACCATAG
>CAMCZE010000208.1 GCA_945885655.1 Bacteriovorax stolpii
GGTCTAGGCAGCTCTCCTAAGATGTCCAATGAAGATGGATCTAAAATGTCATCAGAGGGATTTATGGTTGCCGGTAAAAAAGACAGGGGAGCAAAATATGGTCCTAATATTTCATTAGAGGGTATCGATAAAAATAATACAAACTTAAAGGTCCGAGAGATCGTACTGCATGGGTGGTATACGCCATACGAAGGTTATAGCACTGGAGTGGAGACCTATAACTACAAAGATGGCCTACTCTCTGATGTTAGAGACGTGATGAAAGAGGCCACAAGTCTTGATCCAGAGATGGCCAGTACACAGGACATGATGCGGGCCCTTTACCGAGTGCGAAGTTCTGCAGATATGGCCCCTTATATGATGCCTACGGCCGGGTGTTTAGGGGTTTCTGTGGCAAAGGTCAAACATCTAGACCGGAAAGGAAGAAATAAAAACCAGTTGGAGTTATTAAGAGAGGATCTTCCTGGTTCGTTGATATTTAGTTATTCGGGTTCTGATATGCAGTCAAATTATTTTCAGTAAAATTTGTAACGACTAAAATTTAACAGAAAATTCAGCACCAATGGCCGTTGTACCTGGACGGAACTTGACTAGGCCTTGAGTGAAAAGACCAACACTTGTCAAATATTTGATTTGCGGGAAATATGAAACACCTAAGCGAGCACGGTGATCAAGATTGTTGTTAAATTCTCTTGTATCCGTTTGTACACCCTTTTGATCCCAGTCAAATGTCACAAGAGAGTTAAGCATCCATTTATCATTAAACCGATAACTCAGGTAAGGGCCACCACTGACGATAACCGTTTGCATGGGATTAAGAATTGGATCAAATCCATAAAGAGAAGGAGTGCGGATAACATTATTTTTGAAATAGGCCCTGTAATACTGACCTAAAATTCCCGCAGACCAGGCCGGGCCTGGAAGATTAAAGGATAAACTTTGGGCCACGACCCAACCAAATCTCATTTCATCACGACGCGAGACCACTGAAGTTGGGGCCTCATAAGAAATCGTTGTGAAAAGTTTCATCCATCGAAGGTTTAGACTAGGGATAGAAAGATAAGCGCGAGTGTTGAACCATTCTTGTTTGGGAGAATTCTTTCCACCAAATTTTGTTTCAACAGTTTCAGTATATCCATTAATGGTCGTAAGGGTCCCACCAAATGCCCAATCAGGATTAAGTTGATGGCGTAAGTTAAATGCATGGAAACTTTGTAAAGGAGCACGGCCTTCAACAAATGGATTATACGTTTCTTTAGGTGAGCCTGAGGCCGTTGGCCCCAAGAACTGTTGATAATATCCAAGAGTTGTGTTGTTCATGAGGTGTTGGCCCCATGTTTTTTGATTCATTCTTGTTTGTATAACTTGAGTCGATGGATTGGTGCCATTACTCGTATTGGTATAATTGTTTTGAACTCGCGCTATCTGATTTTGACCGTCATACTGTTGGGCCTGGGCAACTTCTACCATAACAAGTAAGATTAAAGCGGCCAAAGCAGTTACTAGGATCTGTGATGTCAAATTTGCCGATTTTAGTTTCATATTTTTGTTCCAGCAGTTTTTTGATCATTAATAACATTAAGACCATCTAACTTTTCGCGGTCAGAAAGGAATTCTTTTAAATTCTCAATCACAGACATACGTTGAGTTGATTCGATATCCTTACCAAGTCGTTTCATAATTTCTTCTCTTATACCCACGTATTCCAGAGTTAAGTTATGTAGGAAAGTTTCATACATCATAGAAATTTTAGACCGTGTTAAAAGCTCCGCGGGTGTAAATATATTTCCAGAAGAATCTCTTTTTACTAATAAAACCAACTCGTCTCTTTTAGCAGAAAAAATTGATTGCAAAATCCAGACCGTATTTCTCGTAGACCAAATATACATATTTAGGCCATTGTTTGAAGCTTCCTCGGCCTTTGAGTTTTGCAGGAAAAGGATTTCCCACTGACGTTTCATATAAGAGCGAAATTCAGCAGTATTGTAGATATCTTTTTGTTTAAAGAGATCAGAATTTGCCTGAAGGTTCTTCATGACCGAACCGTGCTCTTTTCTAGCTCCAGAGTAGAAGTTAGCAAGGGCATCGATTTTCTCATAACCGACAGGGCGTTTAAAACTTTTGTAACGCCAAGAAAGGATGTTCGTCATCTCTTGCATAAATACAAATGAGCGACCAACATAATAATCGTTTCTTTTTTGTTCTTTATCCTCATCCAACATCACGTAAGGTTGATCAAGAATAAAACGGGCCATACGATCCCAGAGATAAAGCTGGATTTGTTGAGTACGGTTTATCTCATTCGTGAGATATTGTTTCATCTTCGCACTAAGATTTGGCGTCTCTGCTCGGGCCTTAAATATAGCATTGTTGTAACGCTCAAGTTCTTCCCATGTGCTTTCAATCTGCATCGGAAAATTATACTGAGTTTCAAGTTGTTCAAGTCGACCCATACGAGAGGCGTAATCAATATTTTCTTCGTAGGCGATTTGCATTTGTTTAAAACTACTCATGCGGTCAAACCAACTTTGCTGATTCACTTTTGCAACATCCGTTGAGATCAGCATATTTAGAAAAGTTGGTTTATGTTTTTCCATGGACCCTTCACCCATATCGATGTTGGCCGTGCGAACTGGACCTAGGGTTGATTCACTAGGATAAATGATGTTGGCCAAGATCTTATCTTGGGCCGAGTCTGTTTTAATAGAAGCAGCACTAATGGTAGAAACATCGTCAACACTTGTGGTCTCAGGTAAAACTTCTCTTGGAGTTTGAGGATTCATAACCGGAGCAGCGGCGATAACGATAGAATCTCGGTCAATGAGGCCACTGATCTCTGTTTTAATATCAAGGTAAGCTGAACGTACTCGTCCTACTGCTTGCATAGCGTGTGGATTCATAGGCATGGTAATAAAGTAATAAGTAAACGGGCCATAAACGGCCAGGGCCACTGAATAACCTAAGTTGTTTTTAACCGTTTGAAAAAACCAGATGACCTTTCCTACAGTGTATTTATAAAAAAGTCCTTGAGTGTTGCTGGCAGGACGAGACATAAATCTTTCTAAGAAATTTGTAAGGTTTTTTCTTAAGACACCCCATTTAAGGATGATACGAGATTTTTTGTGGGCACGCTGTTTTGTCGCCAGGATCATGTCACGTTTTTCTTTATGATTAGCAAATACAAGATGTCGTTCTTCCCAACTCAAAACCGGATCCATCTCTGTTTCAAGAATTCTTCTGTAAATAGACATAATTGCCGGATCATTAATTCCTTCTTGAATAGGAAGATGAATCGTCTTTGACTTTTCCAAACGGCGAAGATATTTTTCAACAAAAAAGACTAATTCAGTTCTGGATTTCCCTTCCGTGGCATGACGATACTCAAGATTTAAAAAATTATAGAGATGGTTAAGAATAGGACATGTGACTTCAATGTCGATATCATCAACGATGATCACATTTAACGTTTCTTTATCAGACGTAAAAGTTAACTCTCCAGAGATATTATAGTGATCAAATCTTTCAGCTTCTTGACCGTTGCCAATAAAACTTCTTCTTAGCACATATCCTGTGTTTCCTAAAATAATAGCAAAAGAGAGTTTGCTCGTAATCCCATCTTCTTCATATGTAAAACCACTGTGGCCAGAATAATTTCTAAATGATCCGATCTTGCCCTCAACTCCATACATCTTTTTTCCACCGTCTTGATAGACAGTTTCTAAGAAAGGAAATAGGAGAGGCACATCAGCTGTTAATAGTTCTAATCTCATGACAATAATTTCCTACTGCTGTTGTTGCTGTTGAGTCTGATTGTAACTATTGCCCAGAGAAATTGTGCTTAATATTGGCCTTAAGGTAATGGTCCTACTGAAGTCCAATTTACGTGAGAAACTTACTCCGTAGAACTGGTGGTTACCGATAGCTGTAAGAGCTTCGTAATCAGGAC
This sequence comes from Bacteriovorax stolpii, assembly GCA_945885655.1. Taxonomy (GTDB): domain Bacteria; phylum Bdellovibrionota; class Bacteriovoracia; order Bacteriovoracales; family Bacteriovoracaceae; genus Peredibacter. Next base: position 3,947 of record CAMCZE010000208.1, read on the forward strand.
GTGCCGCTTTCACAGCACGTGCAATCTTGACTGCATTGGCCTTAAGTTGTTGCTCGTTAGCACTTGGAAGTGCAGAACGTATTTCATCCCAAGAGATTTCTAGACCGATCTCTCTGGCGAAAATAATGTTCTTAGCATTCTCTAGAGCAGGAATGATTTCTTGTAGAGCTTTTACTTTCACTTGGTTTGAATTTGGCATCATGTAACCAAATAGTGAGCCGTATTTATTTAACACAGTATCATAATCTTCGCGTGAGCTATTGATACCTTTTCTAATTTCGCTCACAAGGGGGGAGAAAAAGTAAGGAACAATCCTATCAGCAAGGCCATAAAGTGGTTGGCGCTCAACTGAGATGTCTACTGAAAGACCTTCAAGAGAAGCGGCCGAGATACCTAAAAAATTTCCATAAAAGTTAAGGAAATAAGCTTGAGCAACAGCTCCAGCTGAAAGGGCCTTCGCCTCCATCTTTGTTGTTTCTTCAATCTGATGGAAATGGATCACTTCATGTCCAGCAGTATAGATTTGAGTCAAAGGATCAAGTTCCTTACGTACCCAAATAAAGATATCTGAATCAGAGAAAAGACCATGAGACTTACGTTTTTTAGCAAAACATTCCCCGGCATGATCATGAGCAGATAAATGATTCTCACGGATTTGTTGAGTCGTGAGAATGGATATCTTGTTAGGGGTTAATTCATTGGTGAAAACGTCTTCAAGTGAGAGACCTTGTTTTTTAGCAAATTGCTCAAGGTTAAACTTTGCATAAGGCATTGCTGGCATAAGTTCCATGAGGTCTTTGACTCCCACACGTTTTGACTTCATGATTTGCGTCATACGAGCAAGAAATGGAAACTTCTCAAAATGAGTTTTACGTTTTTTAATTAAGAATTTTTCTTTTTTATCAGCACTCATTCTTTTGGCTTCATTTTCAACTTTTATCCAAGCAAGACGGGCCTCTTTAATTGAGTCCGGTATATAGTCTGACTCTGTTAAAATTTCGCCTGTCGCAAACTCTTTCTGAGAAGCTGTTAAGAAGCCAGTTTTACGTTTAAGGTTTTCTTCGCCAAGACCAAACGTTTCAAATTTAAGTTCAGGGTGAACCGTTTCAGGTGAGAATAGTTTAGCAAACTCAGTGGCCTTACCGGAATGTTCTAATCGATTTGAAACCATGGACATAAATGATTCAGTTAATTTTATTAACATCTGAGCTTGTTTACCGACGATGTTCTCACGTGGAAAAATGGCCTCGATGCTTGAACGAAGAATAGATAAAAGGGCCGAGTACTCTCGGATGAGGATGTTATTGTCACCAGCTTTTTCGTTAAGCATAAGTTTTAAGTTTTTTAAAATCTTACGGTCATGATTGCGGCTATCCTCTTTGTAGTTTTGATAAATGATATCCATGTCCAGGACTAGAAGTTCTTCTAGAGCATCTCGAAAACCTTTTGGAAGTCGGTTTTTAGATTCTAGTTTTTGAAGGGCCGTTACCAATTTCATTTGGTTTAGATTTACTTTTTCATAATAGGCAGCGATTTCAAGGGTCGCCTGTTTAGCTTGTAAAAAATCGATCATTTTATAAATCGGTTCAATCGCACGTGGATTCATGAAACTTAAAACTTCTCGGCATTGAGTTTTAAGAGAGAGAGTTAATCCCAATAGGATGTAGCTGTCGGCCGTGCCATTTTT